>JAYYUU010000072.1:0-6257 GCA_036343835.1 Candidatus Latescibacterota bacterium
CGACCCGATTTGCGCAAAGCCGACAACCATCCCCACCCCGGCGGTAAAGTGGGCCACCATCCCCCTGATCCACCCCGGTGAGATCTGACAATCGGCATCGGTGGTGATAATCACCTCGCCAGCGGCCGCAGTAACGCCCAGACTCAGGGCCGCCTTCTTCGCACCCGGCCCTTCCGTCTTTAACAGGCGCACCTCCACCGGGCCACCAATGAACTCGCCGACAATGCGGTCGGTGCCGTCGGTCGAATCGTCATCGACAACGATTATTTCGTATTGGGTCTGGGGATAATTCTGAGTCAAGAGCACGTGCAAACAACGGGCAATGCATTCGGCTTCGTCACGGGCCGCGACGACGACCGAGACCAGCGGGGTCTGTTCAGTGCTGCTGTGGCGGCGGCGAGTGCCCAAAACAAACCAGCAAGCGCCCAAAAGATACAGTAGGGCGCATAAACCCAGCATGGCCTCGAGACTGCCCAGGTGCAGATCCAACAGCGCCGCCACCGAGCCCGACCTCAGCCCCTGATTTCCTTGACCAGGGTGAACATGCCCCGATAGCCCTCGGAACAATTGCGGCACATGTCGACGCCATTGCGGTCTGCGAGAAGCTGTTGGCGAAAGTCCATATAGGCCCGGCCGCGCCATATTTCGTCAAAGGAATGATCATTAAAAGCCTGCCCCATTGCGAAGTCGACATCCTTGTCGAAGCAACAGGGGGCCACGGCCCCATTCCAGTTTATCATCGAGCTATACCACAGCACTTTGCACCCCCTAGCCGGCTGCCCCTTGACCACCAATTCCTCCTCCTGCCTTTCGTAGCGGCGATACTGCTCTTCTTCGGGCAAGAATTCTTCGGCGTCAGCGGAGGAATACACCTGGGCGGTCTTGACCAGGAACTTATCGACCTTGAGCCCCTTGGCCAGCAACTCGGCTTCGGCCAGATCGCGCTCGTTGTGTTTCATGACAATGAATTGCAAGTTGATCAGCGGAGTCTGTACGCCTAGGAATTCCCTGGCTTTGACCAGACGGCGCACCCCGTCAAAAACCCATTCAATATGACCACCGACCCGGTATTTGGCATAGGTTTGCTGATCGACCCCGTCTAATGAAACGATTATCTCGTCGAGCCCCGACTCGACGATGGCCTGAGCCTGCTCGTCGCTGCGGATGAAGTGGCCATTGGTGCTGGTGAAGGTAAATATGCCCCGGTCGTGGGCATGGCGGACCATCTGATTGAAGCACTTGTTGATATAGGGTTCGCCCTGATTCCACATCATCATCATAAAGACTTCATCGCCGAGTTGATCGACCAGGCGCTTAAAATCGTCCAACTCCATATTGCCCCGGGGCCGGAGCATCTGTCCATTGCCCGATGGGCACAGTGGGCATTTGAGGTTGCAGAAGTTGGTCGGCTCGACCATCAACATAAAGGGGCGTCCCCAAACAATCGGCCGTCGCAAGACCTGGGAAAAACCCATCGACGCCAACACCGCAAGGAAATTGCACAGGCGCCGCCAGGAAAAGACGCGGGCATAGCGCCTGGCGTAACGCGGCAGGACTTTGGTCGAAACGAGATAGGCCAAAAAGACTCCTTTAGCTCAGGTTTTCCAACGAAACCATCCCCAACGGCCGACGACCGTAAAAATCAAGACATAGGGAATATACAAAACTTCCACCAGCGGCAAATAGCGCCATAGAGACCGCTCCTCAGCCGTGGCCATCCGCCCCAATAGCATTAAATCTACCCCCCAACGCATAGTCCAGGCCCCCAAAACCCAGCCGTCCCAAATTCCGGTCCAAAGCATCTCTACGAGACCCCAGCCAAGAAAGAAGTGGAATAGATAGACCCCCACCGCCAAATACAACCCACCCCCCTTATAATGCCCGCCCTTGGCGGCATGTCGAAGCTTTTGCTGCATTATCGCCCCGATATTAGCTGGGGGCGGCTGCGAGAGGACGACGGTCTCGCGATTGAATACCAGAGCCCACTGGCGTTGGGCGGCGACGAGCCGCATAAAGTAAACATCATCACCACTAATGAGATGGCCAATGCGTTCAAAGCCACCCAATTCCTCGTAAACCTGGCGGCGATAAGCTAGATTGCGCCCCGTACAAGAGAGCGGGCGTCCCTGCCCAAAACTGCCAGCACCAAGCGCACCGATCCCGATATTGTCCACAGCCAGGATACTGGCCCATAAACCCGCGACGGGCTCCGGACGCGCATAACCAGCAACCAGACCAACCCCCGGCGCAAAATGTGCGACCATCGAACTGGCCCAATTGGCGGGTGGGCGGCAATCGGCGTCGGTAAAGAGCAGAATTGTCCCCGAGCTCGCGGCAATGCCCTGGGCCAGGGCGCTTTTCTTAGGGCATGCAAAACGCAATTCAGCCGTGGCCTGCACGCCTTTTAATACCGGCCAGGTCGCGGCTTTTGCCGCGATGATCTCCCACGTGCCGTCGCGCGAGCGGTCGTCTACGACAACGACTTCAAACACCCCTGGATAATCCTGGACGGCCAGTGCCGCCAAACAGCCCGGCAACTGCGCTTGCTCATTTCTGGCGGCGACGACGATACTTACAGAGGAACGATCTTCGGCTAAAACGATTGGCGTCTGTCCCAACCCGCGCCACAACCACACAACGGCGACGAGATAAACACTGCCGCTCAAAACCAAGCCCGCGATCTGCAGATCCATAGGAGCCTCTAAAAATAGTTGAAACGCAGATCGAAACGCAGGTGGCGCTCAATGCCGTCGCCATAGCCCGTGCGCCACGCCAGGGGCACCCCCGCTCCCGCCGCGGGCGGCAGCGGCACGCCCTTTCCCCATTCCTGGACGTATTCGGCCTCCAGACCCAATAGCGGTAAAATCCGCCAGCGCAATCCAGCCGACACCGAGGTCCGCTGCACCAGCTGCCCAGCAAGGAATTTCTTCGCCTCCCGCTCATCGCCGGGCCGCCAACCATAGTGCAAATCGCCGCCGACATTGAGAATAGTGCCGTCTTCGTTTAACACATTCGCCCCGTGGCGGCTGCGGCAAAAAACCAGCTCAAAACCCAAATCGCGACTCGCGCGCTTGGTCAAGCCCAACTGCCATTGGTCGCTATTGGGAGCCAGGCTGTGGGCCAGGGGAATATCGAAGTGGCGAAAAGTATTGATGGGGAATTTATGCGAGTAGATCCAGGGTTCAATTCGCACGTATTCGGCCCTGAACTCCGCATCGCCCAATCCCAGCGGATCGACCCATAGCATACCGACTTGGAGGGAGAATTTGTTGGCAAAATCGTCGGATAACACCCCGGCCTTTTTCAAATCGTCGATCACATAGGCCAGATAGTATCGCCGCCCGCGACCCGGATGGATGTCGAGATCCAAGCCCATCATGACATTGTCCTTATCGCCCAGATAGCTCTGCGCCGCCCAGTAGAACATCAGCGGATTGACATAGCTGAGCTCGGGCCCGCGATCCCCGTAGACCACCACTTCCTGAAACCCCAAGTCCAGCCAGGGCGCCAGCGCCACCTCCAGGCGATGGGCGGCCAGATACTTCTCCCGCTCTAGGGGCCGGGTGATTCCATTGGTGATATAGGTCGCCGACGCATCGGCCAAACCTCGGCACAGGGGCGAATCGGGACGATCGGGACAGGGTCTGAGTTCGGCGGAAATACTGACCAGTTTAAAGGCCCCCAACCGCGATTTCAGCCGGATCATATTGAACGATGGCGCATTGTTGCCCAATCCCAAATTCTGTTCGGGTGCGGGCCCCCAAGCAACCTCGTCCTTGCCCACCTGCACATCCACCGGGCCGACGGCAAAGCTGAGATAGGCGATGCCCTCGTGAAAATCGGCCAGATTGCCCTTGAGTTGGGGCAATTCCAGTCGTCTTTCATAGATATCATGGCGGAAGGTATAATTGCGCGAACCCTGCTCGCGGACCTGCTCAAAACCGAGGAGGAAACCGATCCTGTCGCCCAGGTGTCCCCTGATGGTAGCACCCACCCGATTGCGATAGATCATTTCCCCCGCTGGCCGATCCCGCCCACTAAGGCGATCGGTCTGTTGGCGGAAGAGTAAATCGGCAAAAATAGCACCCTCATCAGCGCGATAGACGGCCATCGGTCGACCACTGCGCAACCCGTCCATCCACGTGTTTTCGGGGGCGGGACCCGCGGCTTTCAATTCGATGGCAAACTCGCCGCGCAATAAGTCTAATTCGGCTCGTTCGATCCGGGTTACATCGCGACTATAATCTTCATTTATAACTTTAATTAAACTTGCTAATTCATTGCGACTATAAGGCTTAATACCACCTATATTGCCATTTACTTTATCCTGCGCTTCGAGCCTTTCCAAATAGCGATATACCCAATGACCCAAGGGCACATTAACCGATGAATCCGCAGCGACCTCGGTCCACCCCAGCCCGATTAACAAGGCCAACCCACACCTTGACAGTAATCCCAAAGGCATGTAGTTTAAGCGCTTACGTCTCTGGTTACCCATAGTATTGAAGGCCGGGAAATTCCATGTCCAATATCGCCGCCATTCACGCCCGCGAAATCCTCGACTCGCGCGGCAATCCAACGGTAGAAGTCGATGTAATGCTCGAAAATGGCCATCTGGGCCGCGCCGCCGTGCCCTCGGGGGCTTCCACGGGTGAACACGAAGCGGTGGAATTGCGCGACGACGACCAGAATCGCTATCTGGGCAAGGGCACGATCAAAGCCGTAGCCAATGTCCACGGCGAAATCGGCCCCGCACTCAAGGGACTGGACTCGACCGAGCAAAACCTTATCGACGAGACCATGATCGACCTCGATGGCACTCCCAACAAGGGCCGCCTGGGCGCCAATGCTATTCTCGGCGTCTCCCTGGCCTGTGCCAAAGCCGCCGCCCTGACCTGCGGGCTCCCGCTCTACCGCTATCTGGGCGGGGTTGCCGCCCACCAATTGCCCGTGCCAATGATGAATATCCTAAATGGCGGAGCCCATTCCGACAACAATGTCGATTTGCAGGAATTTATGGTGATGCCCGTCGGGGCCAAATCCTTTGGCGAGGCGCTGCGGATGGGCGCCGAGATCTTCCACCACCTGAAGGCCGTCCTCAAAGATAAGAAACTCAATACCGCCGTCGGCGACGAAGGTGGTTTTGCGCCCGACCTCGGCTCCAACGACGAGGCGCTGGACGTCATAGTCGCAGCCATCCAACGCGCCGGCTACCAACCCGGTGACGATGTGCTTTTGGCCCTGGATGCCGCCTCGAGCGAACTCTTCGCCGATGGCAAATACACCTTTCACTGGTCCGATGGCCAAGATCGCAGCGCCGACGATATGGTGGCGTTTTACGCCGATCTGGCCAAGCGTTATCCCATCATTTCGATCGAAGATGGCGTCGACGAGAACGACTGGGACGGCTGGGCGGGTCTGACCAGCGCCTTGGCCGACAGAATACAGCTGGTGGGTGACGACCTTTTCGCGACCTCTACCGAACGCCTCGCCCGCGGCATTCGCGATGGCATTGGCAACTCCATCCTCATCAAAGTCAACCAGGTCGGCACCCTCAGCGAGACCCTCGCCGCCATCGAGATGGCCAAACGCGCTGGCTACACCGCGATTATATCCCACCGTTCGGGCGAAACCGAGGATACGACAATCGCCGATATCGCGGTGGCGACCAACGCCGGTCAGATCAAAACCGGTTCGGCCTCGCGCACCGATCGAGTCGCCAAGTACAATCAGCTGTTGCGCATCGAGGAAGACCTGGGCCAACAAGCTCACTACCCGCAACGAGCTGCCTTCTACAACCTGAACCGCTAGGTCGCTTGCGGCCCGACCCGCGCCCCCGTCAATCGGGTTAGTTTTTCGCCCGCCAATACCGCCGCCAGATGCATTAGCCGTTGCCCCACCAGGGCCGCGACCAATAACCCCGCCCCTTGGGCCGCTGGCAGCACGGCAACCAGATCCAGTGCGACAATCAACGCCAGATCGTCTAGCTCCAGTAATTGCCCGGGCTCTACTCTGGTGCGCCGCAGCGCAGATAGCCCGAGCAATCGGCCCACCCCGTGCCAAACCCCCAGGCGCACCGCCGGCACCCCGACGATCAGGATCAGCAAGACCCAGCCCGCAAACACCAGGTCCAAACCCCCTCCCAAAAATGCCGTCCCCAGGGTCCAACCCGCGACTCCGAGCAATACCTTCCGCACCAAACCCTGGCCCTGCTCCAATGTCCGTAAAAGATCCAAGCGCCGCAGGGTTGCATTGAT
>JAYYUU010000073.1:0-12091 GCA_036343835.1 Candidatus Latescibacterota bacterium
TTGCGATACCCTTGCAGAGGCTGTGCAAACCTCCTAAGTCTATTCATCGCCACTCGTGTTTTGGGTAGCGGCGCTTGAGTTGCGTTTTGACCTCCGGCTAAGTCCGCTCCCCAAATCCCCCCCCATCGTCGGTGACCTGCACCGGCCGGAAGTTGGGTCCGAGGATTTCCAGCAGCAGTTGCTGGCGTCCCCCGGCGATGGCGGGGGTTTGCCGTATGTCGTAGAGCTCCTGGATTTTGGCGCGACCACGCGGGGGGCCGTCGGCGGAGTATTCGATCTTCATCCGCACGCCCGAGGGCAGGCGGTGGTGCACCGGTGCCATCTGCTCGACGAATTGCTGCTCTTGCCAGGGCAGCGCGTTTTGCACGTAGGGCAGGCAGTCGCGGTTGCGGATCTGGCTGTAGCGATAACAGCCGGCGACGATCTCGTGGTAGACGACCTGGAGCTCGTCCTCGTCGTAGGCGACGAGTTCGCGCTGGGGGAAGAGGCGCTGCAGCAGGCGGGTGCGCAGAATCCACTGCTCGACGTCGGCGTTCCACTTTTCCAGCCGCAGCTGGCCGGCGGCGATGCGCGCGACTAGGATCTCCGCGGCGGCGGTGGTATCGATTTCGGCGAGGGGCGCACGGCGGTAGACCAGGTCGTCATAGCGGTGGACCTCGGCTTGCGCGACGGCCTGGTTTTGGGCGTCCCAGGTAGTTTCAACATCTAATGAAATGCGCTTGGGATGTATTTCTTCGAGCCAGGCGACGTCGATGGCGTTGGCTAGTGAGAGCGCGGTGCGCACATTGTTTTCGCGCCGGGCTTCGAGTTCGCGAATCTCCAGTGCGATCAGCGCTTCAGCTTCGCGAGCGGCGCTTTTGGGATCGAGCTCGACGCGGCGCTGGCCGGCCATGGCGCAGAGCAGATTGTCGCGGTTGCGGCGCAGGGCCACTCGGTCGAAGAAGGCGATCAGCAGGCACTTGAGCAGGTCTTGGCTCGAGCCTCGACCGCTGGCATCGAGCCCGGTGCGGCGAGCGGCGGCGCGGTAGAGTCGGGCGGTCTGGTCCGCCTGGCGGCAGGCGTGGCCATTGAGTCCCTGGCGGGCGCAGGCGGCGGGGTCGTAGTCGAGGTCGCGGGCCCGGTGCAGGGCCCGCTCGCGGACGACGAGATCGGCGGCGGGCTCGCCGTCGGGGGCGTGGGTGTAGCGCTGGTGGATGGGTTGCAGCAAAATGTCGCGCTCGCCCGCCAGCGCGGCCCAGACGGTGGCGCGGTCGAGGCAGCGGCGCTGTGCGGCGGCGATGAGGAAGCGCGCCAGACGCGGGTGGACGGGCAGGTGCGCCATCTGGCGGCCGAGGTCGGTGAGCTGGCCGTCGGATGTCAGGGCGTCGAGGTCGCGGAGCAGGTTTGTGGCGCGGTTGCGGGCCTGGGGCTCGGGGGCGTCGAGCCAGGGGAAGTCGCGCAGGTCTGCGATGCCCATCGAGATCAGCTGTAGCGCGGCATCGGCCAGATCGACGCGGCGAATCTCGGGGGCGTCGCGCTCGGGGCGGGCGGTTTGCGCTTCGCTGGACCACAGTCGGGTGCAGCTACCCGGGGCGGTGCGCCCGGCGCGCCCGGCGCGCTGTTGGGCGGAGGCCTGGCTGACGGCTTCGATCAATAGCGAGTCGATGCCGCGCCGCGGGTCGTGGCGGTGGACCCGCGCCAGCCCGGAGTCGACGACGTGGCGGATGCCCTCGATGGTGATCGAGGTCTCGGCGACATTGGTGGCGACGACGATTTTGCGCCGGGGGCCGGGGGCAATGGCGGCGTCCTGCTCGCGGGCGGAAAGCGAGCCGTGGAGGGGGCGAAAGTCCAGCAGTTCTCCCAGCCGGGCGAGTTTTGCCTGCGCCGCTTCGATGGTGCGGCGGATCTCGTAGGCGCCGGGCATAAAGACCAGCACGTCGCCGTCGATGCCTTCGGCGAGCAGGGCATGGAGCGCATCAGCGGCCCGGTCCCAGGGGGGCTGATCGGCGCTGGTGGGCCGGTAGCGGATATCGATCGGGTGGAGGCGGCCGTGGGCGATGACGGTGGGGCACTGGAGATGGGCTGCGAGGCGGTCCGAGTCGAGGGTCGCCGACATGGTGATGAGCGCGAGGTCGGGACGGCGCTTTTCCTGCAGGCGGCACAATAGCCCCAGGGCGGCGTCGGCCGCCAGGCTGCGCTCGTGAAATTCGTCGAGCACTACGATATCGAAGGCCTTGAGTTCGGGGTCGGATTGGAGCAAGCGCAGAAAGAGCCCCTCGGTGAGGAAGCGGATGCGAGTGGCGGCGGAGAGGTGGCTGTCGTGGCGGGTCTGGTAGCCGACGAGACCGCCGAGCTCCACCTCGAGTTCATCGGCGACGCGTTGGGCTACCAGGCGGGTGGCCAGGCGCCGGGGCTGGAGTACGGCGATCCGGGCCTGGCGGGCGCGGTGGAGGATCTGGGGGATCTGGGTGGTTTTGCCCGAGCCGGTCGGCGCGGTGAGCACCAGGCGGTTGCCCGCCGCGAGATGGGTTAGGATCTCTTCCTGATGTGCGAGGATCGGCAGCATGGCGCCCGAGCGATGGTCATTTTTTGCCGCAGGCCACCCGCTGGGTGGCGGCCCGGGCATCGAAGAGCCGGCGGCCATAACCGCCGTATTTGTGCTCGATGGAGAAGCCGTTGTACTCGAGCAGGACATCGAGTTCCCGGGGGTAGTACCGGCGCATGTCGAGAGTACCGGCGACTTCTTCGTTGTCGTCGACCCGGGTGTAGGTGGTGATGCGCTTGAGCCGGGTGTCGCGTTCGTAAACGTAGCTGTGGGTGACGGCGACTTTGCGTCCGTCGGGGTCTTCGAACTCGCCGCAGGGAAAGCGCTCGCCGGGTTTGTCGAGGAGCAGCTCGGGCTTGGGTATAAAGACGTCGACGACGAAGCGGCCATCGGGCTGCAGATGCTTTTTGACGCAGGCTATGCAGGGGGCGAAGAGCTGATCGTAGCGTTGGCCGTCATCGTAGAAATGGTGAAAATTGGCTTTGTTCACAGAAGAGAATATGACCAATGAGATTGCGCCGGCCAAGCGCTTTGTGGCGCTGCATCGCTGGTTGGACGGGCATCGGAGCTACCGAGCACCGGTGTTGGGCGCTGAGCGGAAAGTTTTTGAGTGGCGGCTTGGGTAGTGCGTCTCACGCTTCGGGTCGGGGGTCTGCGCTGCGGTGGAGTAGGTCCTTTAGCCAGATACTCTATGAGATCGGCGTGGCACTTGGGGCAGGTTTCCCATTCGGGGGACTCGACGACTTTGTTGCAGTCGGGGCAGGAGCCCAGGGGTAGTTCGTCGTCTTTGGTGCGGCTGCCGTTTTTGTAGGTGATGACGCGCCAGATGGTCTTGCCATCTTCGGCGTAGAAGGTCCAGGGGCCGGTTTTCTTGCCATCGGTCCACTTGCCGGCATAGGTGTTGAATTGCCCGCTTTGCTTCTTTTTGCCGTCGGGCCAGTGTGAGATAATCACGCCGGTGTAGACGTCGTTTTTGTAGTGACAGACGGTCTCTTTGGCGCCGTCTTTGTCGTAGCGGACCCACGAGCCCTCTTTTTGGTCCTTCGCGTATTTGCCTTCCTCCCGCTTGTTGCCATTGGCGTAGTAGCGGGTCCACATGCCGTGCTTCTTGCCGTCTTTGAGTTTGCCTTCGCTTAAGTGGTCGGCCATGTTGGGCTCCTCTTAGTAGAATGATTAATCTCTAAGGAGGCCGTGCGTCCGCGTCAAGGGGAATGGGCAGGGCAAGGCTCCATCAGACTTCTGCTATATCTGGAAATTGACCTTTCGTTGACCATTATGGTCTATTGTCAGTTGACCTTGTTATCGGGTCGGAGGTTTTTGGTAAGCATCCATTAGCCAGAGGAACGCTCAATTGTGAACAAACACGCGCTCGAAGTACTGGAATACCCTCAGATCGTCGATCTGCTGGCCGGCTTTGCCACGTCGGGTCTGGGTCAGGAGCGGGTCCGCCGGCTCGTGCCGCTTAGCGATGTGGCAGAGGTCGCCAGGCTCCAGGCCGAGACCACCGAGCTCAAGACCTTGCTGATGCCCGAGCAGGATTTGCCCATCGGTGGGCTGCACGATCTGTCGTTTATTTTACTCAAGTTGGCAAAGGGCACCGATGCGCTGCCGATCGACGAGATCCTCTTGGTGGCCGATACGCTGCGGGCAGCGCGCAATGTCCGGGCCTATCTCGAAGAGGCCGACGAAACGATATATCCCCACCTCGTGCGCCTTGTCGCGGGCATTGCGATTTTTCCCGAGTTGGAAGCGCGTATCGACAAAACCTTTAACGAACAGGGCGCGATGCGTTCGAGTGCCAGTCCGCGGCTAAAGTCACTGCGCAATGAGATCCAGACCCTCAGAGGCCGAATTCGCGGCAAGCTCACGACCTTGATGCGCTCGTCGGGTCTGGCGCCTTACTTGCAGGATACGGGTATTCGCGAGAGCGATGGTCGGCCCGCGCTGGCGATACAGTCGCATCACGCCGCGAAGGTGTCGGGGGTACAGCGGGGCCGTTCGGACACAGGCAGTACGGTCTTCGTCGAGCCGGAGGGCATCCGCGCGATGGGCGATGAGTTGGAGGGGGCCGTCGACGCGGAAAAGGCCGAGCAGTTGCGGATCCTGCGCGAACTGACCGCGCGGATCGCCGAGCCGGTAAAAGAGCTGCGCCAAACCCTGGACACCATGGCCCATGTCGATATGACCTTTGCCAAGGTCCGGATGAGTCGGGCTTTCGAGATGCAGCCGCCGCGTCTGGATACGCAAGGGCGGATTCGGCTGCGGGAAGCGCGGCACCCGCTCTTGCTCGATTTGATGCACCGCGGCGGGTTGGAGGAGGTGGTGCCCATCAATGTGCGGCTGGGCGACGACTTCCATACCCTGATTATCACCGGCCCCAACACCGGCGGCAAGACCATCACCCTCAAGACCATTGGGCTGCTGACCTTGATGGCGCAGGCGGGGATGCACGTGCCGGCGGCGGATTCGACGCTGGCGGTTTTTGACGGGGTGTGGGCGGATATTGGCGACGAGCAGAGCATCGAGCAGAGCCTGAGCACTTTTTCGAGCCATTTGACCCAAATTGGCCAAATCCTCGCCGCCGCCGGCGAACAGAGTCTGGTCTTGCTCGATGAATTGGGCGGCGGCACCGACCCGGCGGAGGGCGCGGCGCTGGCGCGGGCGATTTTGGACTATTTGCACCGGCGGGGCACCCGCACGGCCATCACCACCCATATCAGCCAGCTGAAGATGCTGGGCTATGCGGTCGCGGGGATGGAAAACGCCTCGATCGAATTCGATATGGAGAGCCTCAAGCCAACTCACCGGGTGCTGATTGGCACCCCCGGCTCGAGCAATGCGCTGGCGCTGGCGCGTCGGTTGGGATTGCCCGGGGAGGTGCTCGACAGGGCGGAGGAGAATCCGGGTGCAGACGGCGCGACCGAGTTGCTCAACGAATTGCAGGGCGCGCGGGTGCGGGCGCTCAAAGATCGGGAGGAGGCCATGCAATTGCGCGAAGAGGCCCAAGCCCAGGCGGGTGAGACGCAGCGCAAGCTCGCCGAGGTCCAGGCCCAGGTCGAATTGCTCAAATTCGAAAATGGCCAGGCGGCCTACGCGGCGCTGCGCGAATTGGCGCGAAAACTCGAGGAGTTGATTCAGAGGGAACCCTCCAAGCGGTCGCTCTTGCAGGCCTTGGGGGAGTTGGGCGCGGTGATCGCCAGGGAGCTCGAGCGGGCCCCTGCGCCCGAAATAAGCCGTCCATTCAAACCTGGCGACCGGGTCCACGTCCGCTCCCTGGGCAAGGTCGGCGTGCTCAATCAGGTCGACACCCGCGCCAACAAAGCCGTCGTAGATTTCGGCAGCCTGCCGATGACGGTGGCGCTCGAGGACGTAGAATCGGCGTGAGTCAGGTGCGGCGCATTCGACACGTCGGCGGGAGGCCGGATTCAGCGAGGTATTGAATTCGCCATCGAAACGACCTTATTTGTGGAAATGGGGATCTATTCTAAAATGTCGGGCCAGGAGGTCCTGGTAGAACTGCAGCGTCTGGATCCGGCGGTGAAGGTCATGGTCTTTTCGGGTTATGCGCCCGCCGCCGATAAGATCTACGGTCAAGTGATGGCCGTCGTCGAGAAACCGCCGCCGCCCGAGAAGTTCCCCAAGCAGGTGCGGGCGATTATCGACGTCAAACCGGCTTAGCGCCGAGGCGCTGTCGTGGGTTTGGTGCCATTATCGGTCGCGTGAATCCTTCCCGGGATCTGGCGCGATCTTGACCTGCCCCCAAGACGTCGCTTTGGCCGCGGTGACCGTTTAAGCACCATTCTCAGTCTGTTACTAAATATTCGAAGGTGCGCAGGCGTTTCCGTTCGTCCTCCGCCAATCCGTTCCACTGGGCGCGCGGGATCGGCGTTTTCTCGGGGGCGACGTTGCGCTGGAGCCAGGCGCGCTGGCAGCCGATGACGGCGACGACGCGGGGGATCTCGGTGCGGTTGGGTGAGCCGCGGTGCAGGCAGCGGGGGTCGCGGATCAGCACGTCGCCGGCTTGCAAGAGCAGGGGCTCAAGGGCGATGTCGCCGGCGTTGATTTTTTCGAGGGCTTCTTCTTTGGGCAACAGATGGGTGCCGTGCGCGACTTCGAAGGGACCCTGTTGCGGGGTGATGTCGACGAAGGGGAAGTTGATTGCGATTAGCGCCGGGGGATAGCGGGTCGGCTCTTCGGGGAAAAGATCGGCGACGTCGGCGTGGACCGGCTGGTAGATTGAGTGGGAAAGCGGCGTATCGGTGGCGTATTGGGCCATGACCATATCGGCGCCGAGCAGCCGTTCGACGATGGCGACGATGGTCTCGTCGGCGAAGATCCGCGGGTCGTAGAAGGGCGGTATGAGGGGCAGGGCGATATAGTGGCGGCGGGGGCCGCGGTTGGGGTTTTGCGCGATTTCGTCGATGTGGGCTGCGAGGATGGGGACAAAGGCCGCATTGCACTCCTCCATCAGGGCGCGGGGCAGGTGGCCGGGCAGGCTGCAGAACCCTGTGGTGCGGACTTCTCTCGCCTTGGCTTCGATATCTATAGGCATGACATATTAGTCGGGAACGATCACGGCCTTGACGCAGCGCATCTCTATGGCGGCGCGGATGGCCGCCTGGATGCCTTCCTCGCTAAAGGGGAAAACCGTCTGCATTTTGGCCCAGGGAAAGCGGTCGCGCGCCCGATCGAGCATGGCGATGCCGGGCCAGACATCGTTGGGGGTGATGCCCCAGCTGCCGACGAGTTTGAGATCCTTGGCGCAGAAGCGGTGCCAGTTGGTCTCGATCGAGCCGGCGTCGGTGAACTGCCCCATCTCGACATAGGTTCCTCCCTCGCGCAGCATCTCGATGCCCTCGGGGCCGGCCGAGGGGTGGCCGCTGCAGTCGACGACGAGGTCGGCGCCCCACTGGCCGACGATTTCGCGCACCGCGGCGATGCGTTGTTCCGGCGCGGGGTATTCGTCGAGACAGACGGTGGCTGCGGCGCCGAAAGCGCGGCACAGCGTAAGCCGCGGTTCCTTCGGCGCGCCCACCGCCACCACGCGGCCAGCGCCCATCTCGAGCGCGGCGGCGACCATCAGCACCCCGATCGGCCCCGAGCCCTGGACCACCACCGTGTCGCCGGCCCAGAAGCCATTGGCGTCGACGGCGCGGTTGAGGGCGCGGATACAGCAGGCCAGGGGCTCGGAGAGCGAGCCGAGCTGCGAGGACATCGAGTCGGGCAGACGCCAGACTTTAGTGGCCGGATGCATCGCTTGGTCTAGATAGACCATCTCGGCCCAGCCGCCCCAGAGGTGTGGGCTTTTGGCGAAGGGAATATAGCGGCCGTAGTAGGTGGGGTTGAGGCACTTGTTGGCGTGCTGGGGGTAGTGCAGGCAGTAGTGGCACTCGCCGCAGGGCATCAGCGGCGGGATCATGACCCGGCAGCCGACCTCGAGCGGTTGGCCGTTATAATCCTCCCGCAGTTCGTCGCCCTTGTCGGCGAGCACTCCGGCGACCTCGTGGCCGAGCGAGAAGGGCCAGGGCAGCGGTTTGGGCCAGTGGCCCTGGAGGATGTGCAGATCGGTGCCGCAGACGCCGCAGGCCTCGACCTCGATCAGCCCGGCGCGGGCCGCTACGGCGGGGTAGGGCACGGTTTGGATTTCTGGCGAGGCACCGGGTCCGGCGAAGGTGGCGACGCGGATTTGGCTTATCGGCATTTTTTGTCCAGGCCTTTTTTTGGTTCCAATCGTCCGTCTTTTAATACGCCGTGTTTCGCTTTGTTTTGCACCGCGATAATATATGAAAAATGAGGCAGCTGTGGATGGCAATACCCTCTATTTCACATTTGCGCGGTGATCGATTGCGGCAGATTTCCAAGATCGGGAGGGTCGTGCGAAGAGTCTGCTTTATTCAATACCCCCATGCCCTCGCAAAAACGCGACCGCGTCCTCGTGGGGCTTGTGGTGCAGGCTATTGGGGTAGTTGAGGGCGTAGCCCAGGGGCGTCGCGTTTTCCAGCACCGGATCATCCGATTGGACGCTTTGCAGGCCGGCGCGAGGCACGCGCACCGTGGCGCGGGCGTTGAAATCGGCGCCTTTTTCGACCAGCAATTCCAATACGAGGAAGGCGTGGCTCTCACTGGCGGCGACGGCGTGGAAGATGGGCGTCTGGTCGCCGATGCCGTCTGCGTCGGGCAGGCAGCGGGCGTCGGGGTTTGCGCCGCGTTCTATGAGCAGTCGCGCTTCTTCCACCGCGCCGAACTCCGCGCAAATGTGCAATCGGGTCGGGCGGATCAACGGGGCGCCGCCGTAGAGGCCGCCGTACTCTTTGCCGGCGCGAAATGCCGAGGGGCGATAGACCAGCTCGAGATCGGCATCGAGCCGTGCGGTCAACAAATCGACCCGCCTGCGGTGGATATCCATCTCGGGGCCGTCCTCGTAGTCGACTCCGCCTTGGACCAGCGCTTCGATACAGGCAGGGCGCCCTTTGTGAGTATAAGTGCAGATTGCCATATCGAGCGGTGTACCGCCGTTTTCCCATATCGCGTTGGGGTCGGCGTCCAACGCGATGAGGAAGGGGATGGCCTCGGCATTGAGTGCCCCGCAGGGACCGAAGAGGGCGAATTTGAGATCGCGGCCTAGTTCGGGCTTTTGCTCGAGTAAAAAGCGGGTGACATCGAGCTGACCCTGCAGGGTCGCGCGCCCGAAGGCCTGCTCGATGTCCTCCGGGTTGCGGCGCATGAGCGCTTTGATGATCTCGAGTTTGCCCAGATTCGCCGCGTGCGAAAGCGGCGGTCCCCAGCTGCGACTGCGTATGTGGACGCCCATCAGCTCGGGGTGCTCGTCGATGAGCGCTTCGACGGCTGAGAGGTCATCGTCCCGCATCGCCTGGTCGAGTGCCTGTTTGAGCGGGGTCAGGTCGATTTGGGCGACGAGCTGGGGCCAGCTCTCGAAGTTATAGCAGCGGGCGATGACGAGCTGGGCATCCTGTATCGAGAAGTCGGCGGCGGCAATCTGCTCGTCGGATTGGCCGCCGAGCTTGGGGTGACCTCCGCGGATCTGCTGCAGAGCCTCCGGGTCGCCATCTCGATGGGTGCGGCGCAGGTCCTTGGCTTCGTTTCTGAGATATTCGAGGTTGGGCTGGGGGGGCAGTTGTTTGGACAGACCCCCCTATCCGTGGAAGCGCCCGGGGTCCGCAGCGACGGACAGAAAGAAGGTCGGCTATATACGTGGGACAGCGAAGGTGGGATCATCCCTGACCGCGGACTGGCCGCTCCCTTCAAGAGCACTGCGAGCCAATTAATGAATCGCGGAAAACCGCGTCAAGCGGAAAGTGTTTCGATCGCCCCCTGCCCCACCGCCTCCAATGCTGCATCGCCATTGGGCGGCTGCATATGTCCGGCGCGGACGTCGCGGAAATAGCGCTCCAGCGGCAGGGCGCGGGTGACGCCGGCGCCACCGGCGATGCGGATGGTCTTGTCGGTTACTTCGTTGGCGACCTCGACGGCGTATTGCTTGGCGGCGGCGATGCGGGCAAAGGAGCCGCGACCCTCTTCGTCGGCGACCTCCAAGAGCAGCGCTCTGGCCGCCATCAGCGCCATGTCGACCTCGCCGATCAGGCGCTGAATTTTTGGCAAGGTGGAGATCGGTTTGCCCAGGGCCTTGGGGACGCGTTCCAACGCGTAGCCGACGACGGCGTCGCGGGCGGCCAGGGCGATGCCGAGATAGACCGAGGCGAACATCATCGGCGCCCAGGGTTGCACTTGCTTGTGGGGGGAGTCGCGTTTGTCGAGCAGGTTTTCCGCCGGGACCTGGGTGTCTTTAAAATAAACGTCGTGGTTGTCGGCCGCCCGGAGCGCGAGCCCGTCGCCCCAGGTCTCGACCCATTCGACCCCGGGCCGATCGGCTTCTACCAGCAGCCCGGCCGGTTTGTCGCCGAGGGTCGCGCCGACCAGTAGGTGGGTCAGGTGTCGGCCGCCGGTGCTCCAGGTCTTGTGGCCGTTGATGCGGTAGCCGTCGTCGTTTCGCTCGGCCCTAGTGGCGAAGAACTGGCCGCGCGAGGGGCTGCCGATTTCGGGCTCGGAGGCTACGGAATTGAAGAGCGCGCCCTGCTCGACTACTACGTGGCAAAACCGTTCGTAGAGCGCATCGGACCAGGGTCTATTCAGGCGGGCATTGCCAAAGACCTGGAGCTGCATGGCGGCGACCAGGGCGGTGGAACCGCTGCCCTGCGCCAGCTCGAGCTGGGCTTCGACACAGGCGCGCAAAGCAAGGTCGGACCCGCCGTATTCGCGCGGGACGGCAAGCGCCAGGTAGCCCGATTGGCGCAGGGCCTGGACGTCCTCCAAGGGGAGTTTGCCGAGCCGGTCGGCCTCGTCGGCGCGGGTGGCGAACTGGCTGGCGAGGTCGCGGGCTAAGTCGCGGGCGTCGGTGGCGCTAAGGGTCATTGAGTATCTCCGTATTGGCGGCGCAGTTTTTGTAGTTCTTCTTTCAGCTCGGCGATCAGCGCGTCGTGCTGCGCGTTGCCGTAGAGGTTGTGCAATTCATGCGGGTCTTCACGCAAATCGAACAACTCCCAGTAGTCGCCCTCGCCGTAGTATTCGATGAGCTTGTAGCAGTCGGTGCGCACGCCGCGGTGGGGACCGATGCGATGGGGGGTGAAATAGCGATAGGGCTCGGCCATCGCCTCGTCGCCGCGACCCTGCAGCGCCCAGGAGTCCTCGTAATAGGCGTAGTAGTTGGCGTGGCGCCAGTCGGCGGGCGAGTGGCCCGCGAGCAGGGGTTTAAGACTCTGGCCCTGGACGGTCGCGGGTGGGTCGATCCCGGCGCAATCGAGGATGGTGGCGGCGAAGTCGATATTGACCACCGGCTCTGTGGCGACGTGGCCGGGCTGGCCCCAGCGTGGGTAGCGCGCGAGCAGGGGGATGCGCAGACAGGGCTCGTACATAAAGCGCTTGTCGTACCAGCCGTGCTCGCCGAGGAAGTAGCCGTGGTCGGAGGTGTAGATGACGAGGGTGTCCTCGGCGAGGTCTTCGGCGTCGAGATAGTCGAGCACCCGACCCATATTCTCGTCGACGCCGGTGATGGTGCGGTAGCGGTCGCGGGTATAGCGCTGGTAGATCCAGTCCTTGCGCTCGGCCGGGCTCAAACCTTCGGGCAGGTCATCGTAGTCGCCGGCGAGGCTGATATCGAAGCGCATGTCCTCGGCTTCGGCGGCGATGCGGCGAGTGGCGTAGTCGTCGGCATAGGTGGAGGGTTTGGGGATCTCGATATCGGCGTATAGTGCGGCGTGGCGCGGGGCGGGAGTGAAGGGGCGGTGGGGCGCCTTGAACTGGTAGACGAGACAAAAGGGTTTGTCGCGGTCGCGGTGCTCGAGATAGTCGAGGGCCAAGTCGGTGGTGATATCGGTGGCGTAGCCCTGTTTTTGAATTTGAGTACCGTTTTCGATATAGGTCGGATCGAAGTACTCGCCCTGGCCGGGGTGAATGCACCAGTAGTCGAAGCCGCGCGGGTCCTGGCGGATGTGGTATTTGCCGACGAGGCCGGTCTGGTAGCCGGCCTCGCGCAGGAGTTCGGGGAAGGTC
>JAYYUU010000074.1:0-5000 GCA_036343835.1 Candidatus Latescibacterota bacterium
CTGCAGTGCCTGGCGGATTTCCTCGCGGGTCGCGCCATCGGCCTTGAGGCCTTCGACGAGGGATTTGATTTCTTCGTTTTGGGATCCGTTTCCCCGGCCTTGGCGCCCGTTTTTGTGGCCTCGCTGGGGTTTTTCATAGCCTGCATCCTGCAGTGCCTGGCGGATTTCCTCGCGGGTCGCGCCATCGGCCTTGAGGCCTTCGACGAGGGATTTGATTTCTTCGCGCTGGGCCTGGCGTTCGACCCGCTGGATCTCGCGTTGGGCTACGCGCTCGGCAAAGCCCTCGGGCAACTCGACGCCGGCGGCGGTGAACTCGGCAGTGATTGCGGCGCTGATTTCCTCGGCCGAAGCACCCCCATCGCGCAGGGCGCTGATCTGGTCTTTGAGCTCGGATCGTTGTGCGGTGCTCAACTGGGCCGCGATGCCGTCCCGTCCTAGCTTGTCGCCGCCGCGGCGATGGCGCAAGACCTGGCCGTCGTTGATGCCATCGGCGTTTTCGTCCACCTGGATCGGCTGGGTGCTCCGGCGGCCTCGGCGCTGGGCGTCGGTTTCGCTTATGGTGCCACCGGCCACGACGAGGGCCAGGGCGAAGGCTGCGATGCAATTGATGCGTTTCACGATGACTGCTCCTTTATTAAAAACGTTCGTGGTGATTGGGCTCGTAGCGATTATCGGCTGGGCCCATTGCCGATGATCTGGCACGGAATAACGCAAGGGCCGTGCCAGCGTTGAGAATGGAGTCTTTTTTTTGTTAACTACTTGATCATACGTGATTTAAATTATGAAAATGTCCAGTGTGTTCCCGGTCACGCTTTCGACAGGCTGGTCGACCAAATGGATGACTACAGAGGGTGCTATAGCACGTAGCCCATGTATTACAAGAAGTTATGGCATTCGACCAAATCGTCGAATGCCATAGGTCGATTTGGTCGAATTGGGTTAGGAGTTAATTTATCATTTATCGCGTTACATTAATAGCGAACTACGGATAACTCCCTTCTGCGCAAAGAAATCACCCTCAACGAAGCGCTAAGGTTTGCAATTGTGTGCGCGACGAAAGAGGAAGGGCTATTGACGGCGCGTAGACCGTCGATTATCGTCCAAACACCCTCGCCGGCAGCTCCGTCGCCATTTCCGGCACGAACCACAATACCACCAGCAATAATATTTGGATCGCAATAAAGGGCACCGCGCCCTTGTAGATCTGCGGCGTGCTGATCTCCTCTGGCGCGACCCCTCGCAAATAAAAGAGCGAAAAGCCAAAGGGCGGCGTCAGGAAAGACGTCTGTAAATTCAGGGCGATCATCACTCCAAACCACACCGGATCCAGGCCCATCGATAGCAGGATCGGCCCGACGATGGGGACGATGACGAAGATGATTTCAAAGAAGTCGAGGAAAAAACCCAGCAAAAACATCACCGCCATCACCAGGATAAAGGAACCGACCATGCCACCGGTCATCTCCAGCAAAAATCGCTCGACCACTTCGTCGCCGCCATAGCCGCGGAAGACCAGCGAGAAGACAGAGGCGCCGATGAGAATGATGAAGACCATGGCGTTGATCTCGGTGGTGGCGCGCATGACTTCTTTGAGTGCTGTTTTGTCGAACTGTTTTTTGAGCAGTGACAAGAGCATCGCGCCCACTGCCCCGACCGAAGCCGCTTCGGTCGGGGTCGCCACCCCGAAGAGGATTGAGCCGAGGACGCCCATGATGAGCAATAGCGGCGGAACCAGGACCGCGCCAAGGCGGCGCAAGAATGCGGCGCTGAGGATCTGTTCGCGCTCCTCTGGCGGGATTGCGGGGACAGCTTGGGGGCGGAGGATGCCGACGGCGATGATATAGAGGATATAGGCTCCCATCAGCGCCAGGCCGGGCAATAGCGCGCCCATAAAGAGATCGCCAACCGAGACCGAGACGGGGGCGAAATTGCCCATATTGAGCTGGGCCTGCTGATGGGCGGAGGAGACGACGTCGCCCAAGATCACCAGCACGATGCTGGGGGGGATGATCTGGCCTAAGGTGCCCGAAGCACAGATAATGCCGGTGGCGATCGAGGGGACATATTTCCGTTTGAGCATCGCCGGCAAGGAGATCAGCCCCATGGTGACGACAGTGGCTCCGACGATGCCGGTGGCGGCGGCCAACAACCCGCCGACGATGCAGACCGAGACGCCCAGGCCCCCGCGCAAGCCCCCGAAGAGCTGGGCCATCGTCTCCAACAAGTCCTCGGCGATTTTGGAGCGCTCGAGCACCACCCCCATAAAGACGAAGAGCGGTACCGCGATCAGCGTCTCGTTGGTCATGATGCCGTAGATGCGCAGGGGCAAGGCCGAGAGGAAGGCCGCGTCGAAGTCGCCGGTGAGCAGCCCGATGCCGGCGAAGATCAGCGCGGTGCCCGCCAGGCAGAAGGCGACGGGGAAGCCCGATAAAAGCACCGCGAAGGTGAGCAGGAACATCGCTAGCGGCAGGAGTTCGCTCATCGGGCTTTGAGGGTTTGCGCGCTGCGGTGGATAATCGAGATCGCCTGGAGCAATAAGAGCAGGAAACACAGCGGGATGGCGGTTTTGAGCAGGTAGACTGCCTCGAGGCCGCCACCGTCTTTGGAGCCTTCGAATACCGCCCAGGAATCGGCGACAAAGGGCAGCGATTGATAGCACATGACCAGGCAGCAAGGTGTTAATAGCAATAGACTGCCGCCCAGGTCGACCAGCGCCTTGCCGCGCTCGCCCATGGGCCGATACAGGATATCGACGCGGACGTGGGCGTCGCGCGCGAGGGCATAGCCGGCGGCGAGGAGAAAGGTCAGTGCGTGCATGTAGAGCGCCACCTCCTGCATCCAGACCCAGCCGCGCCCGAAGAAATGGCGCAGGATCACGATGGTGAAGGTGACCAGCACCATCCCCAGGGTTAACCAGGGCACGGTATGGCCGACGAGGCGGTTGAGGCGCTCCATGAGGGGCGTCAGCTGAAGGTTAGCGCTCGGGCCTGGGTATAGGCCTCCTCGGTGATCCGCGTGTAGGAGACCGACTCCCGGCGGAAGGCGTCGAATGAGGCGTAGACCTTGTTGGAGAAGGGGTCTTTGCTGGCGATTTCGGCGACGACGGCGGCGGCGACTTTGCCGACCTGGGCGAGGAGTTCGTCGGGAAAGCGGCGCAACTGGACGTCGTGTTTTTCGACCAGGGTCACCAGGGCGCTATTGTTGCGCGCGGTGAATTCGTTGAGCATGTCCCCATTGGCGGCCTGGCAGGCGTAGGCGACGGTAGCCTGGAGGTCGGTGGGGAGCGCGGAGAGAGCCTTGCTGTTGATCATGCACTCGAGCGCGGTGCCCGGTTCGTGCCAGCCCGGCCAGTAGTAGTATTTGGCGGCCTGGTGTAGACCGAAGGCCAGGTCGTTGTAGGGGCCGACCCATTCGGTGGCGTCGATGGCGCCGGTTTTGAGAGCCTGGAAGATCTCGCCGCCGGGCAGGGATTTGACGGTGGCCCCGATGCCGCGCAGCACTTCTCCGCCCAAACCCGGCATTCGCATCACCAGTCCCGAAAAATCATCCAGTTCATTGATCTCCTTGTTGAACCAGCCGCCCATCTGCACGCCGGTATTGCCGACGGGAAAGGCCTTGAGATTGAATTGGGCGTAGAGCTCGTCCCACAACTCCTGGCCTCCGCCGTAGCGCAGCCAGCCATTGATTTCGGTGGCGTTGAGGCCAAAGGGAACGGCGGAGAAGAACTGGGTTGCCTCGTGTTTGCCCTTCCAGTAGTAGGCGGCGCCGTGGCCCATCTCGGCGGTGCCGCCGGAGACCGCGTCGAATACGCCCGAGGCCGGCACCAGCTCGCCCGCGCCGTAGACCTTGACCTGGAGGCGACCCCCCGACATCGCCTCGATGCTCTGGGCGAGATTGTTGGCACCAGTACCTAGGGCGGGGAAATTTTTTGGCCAGGTGGTGACCATCTTCCACTTAAAGTGCTGCTGGGTCTGGACCGCCGGGGCTTGTGGTTGCTGGGTCTGGCCGCAGGCGGCGAGCGCGCCGGTGGCCAGGAGCGGGGCTTGCTGCAGGAAAGAACGGCGCGACGCCGCAGGCTGCGGCGCGGGTCGGGAAGGCGAGTTGCTCATGCGTGGAATCTCAGTCTTTTTCAATCAAGCGGGAAGAGCCGTCGTCCTCGCCGACGACGACCAGGTGGGTCATCGCGACGAAGAGCCCGTTTTCGACGACGCCGGGCAGGGTGTTGAGCCAGGTGTCGGTGGCGCGAGTGTCGTCGATGCCTTGTGGAAAACGACCATCGATGATGTAATTGCCATTGTCGGTAACAAAGGGCTCGTTCGAGGTTTGCATGCGCAGGGTTGGCTCGAACCCGCGCTCTTTGAGCCTGTGCTCGACCAGGGCTGTGGAGAAGGGCACTACTTCGATGGGTAGCGGGGTCTTGGTGCCCAGTTTGTCGACGAGCTTGGAGGGGTCGACGATAATGATTTGGCGCACGGTGGCCGAGGCGACGATCTTCTCGCGCAATAGCGCACCGCCCAAACCCTTGATCAGATCGAGTGAGGGATCGACCTCGTCGGCTCCGTCGATGGTCAGATCGACGGATGGATTCTCTTTGAGGGTCGTCAGTTCGATCCCCAACTCGCGGGCCAGGGTAGCGGAGGCCTCGGAGGTGGGGATCGCCGCGATATGCAAACCGGCGGCGACGCGGTCGCCGATGGCGCGGATGGCGAATTCGGCGGTCGAACCAGTGCCCAGGCCCACGACCGTGCCCGCAACGACGAATGCGGCGGCGCGGTGGCCGGCTACTTCTTTGGGGTTACTCATGATGAATCTCTGGCTAAGGCTGCGTGCTAAAGACGCATGCAATAGTGGATCTGATGGGCTACTTCCTCAAAGCCGAGGCTGGGGTAGAGATGGGAGCCGATGGGATTTTGTGCCAGCGTTTCGATCTTGGCGCATTCCATGCCCTCGGAGCGCATATAGTCCAGGCCGTACTCCAGCAATTTGCGCCCGATGCCCCG
>JAYYUU010000075.1:0-6277 GCA_036343835.1 Candidatus Latescibacterota bacterium
GGGCACTGGTGAGGCTTTTGCAACAAGCAGCTGGTCGAGCTGCGAAATCTCAAAGCCGAATTGGACCAACTGGGCTGTCAATTGATCGCGATTGCGCCCGAGGCGCCAGCCGGGCTGGTCAAAACCAGGGCGAAAACCAAAGCCAATTTCGCCCTGGTCGGCGATAGCGGCACTGAGGCGCTCAGGGCCTATGGCGTCGGCTGGCAAAAGCCGGGTAAGGAGCCGTTGCCGGCCCCGGCGGTCTTCGTCATCGGCGCCGACGGCAAGATCGCTTTTCACTACGTCAATCCCCAATTTCAGATTCGCATCGACCCGACGGTGCTGATGGCCGCGGTGCGAGCGACGGTTAAATAAGAGCGGCAATGCGACCGAATATCCTGTGGATCTGTACCGACCAGCAGCGCTACGACACGGTCCGCGCGCTGGGCAACGAGCATATCAATACGCCAAATATCGACCGCCTGGTTAGCGAGGGCACCGCCTTTACCCACGCCTTCTGCCAGAGTCCGATCTGCACCCCGAGCCGGGCCAGTTTTCTCACCGGGATGTATCCGAGCACCGTCCACGGCTGTAGCAATGGCAACGACTACTGGGCGGGGGCGGCTCCGCTGGTGACCAAGCTCCTGGCCGATGAGGCGCACTACGATTGCGGGTTGGCCGGCAAGCTGCATCTGGCCGGGGCGCACGGGCGGATCGAACCGCGCGGCGACGACGGCTACCGCGTCTTCCACTGGAGCCACGATTCGCGCGATCAGTGGCCCGAGGGGCACGCCTACGCCGATTGGGTCCGCGCCCACGGGCAGGTGCTGGCCGAACTGCGCGAGGATACGGCGAGCTTGCCGCCCGAGTTGCACCAGACGACCTGGTGCGCCGACAAGGCCATCGAATTTATGCGCGAGGAGCGCGAGGAGCCCTGGTTGATGAGCGTCAATATTTTCGACCCGCACTCGCCCTTCGACCCGCCGCAGGAATATCTGGACCGCTATGATCCGGCGGCGTTGCCCGACCCGCTGTGGAGCGACAAAGACCCGCAGGCCCATGAGAGGCTGGGCCGGGTGGATGGTGCTGCGTCGATAGATCTGGGCAGGGCCAAGGAGGTCCTAGCGGCCTACTTCGCGATGATCGATTTGATTGAAGACAACGTGTGGCGGATGCTCTCCGCGTTGGAAGAGAGCGGCCAGCGCGAGAATACGCTGGTGATTTTTACTTCCGACCACGGTGAATTGGCGGGCGACCATCAGCTCGTCGGCAAGGGCTGTCGCTGTTACGAGTGTCTGGTGCGGGTGCCGCTCATTTGCTCATGGCCCGGGCAAATTTCCGCCGGTGCCGTCAGCGATGCATTAGTTGAATTAGTGGATATCGCCCCGACGCTATTGGAATTGGTCGGCGTCACGGCTCCCGCCAAAATGCAAGGACGCTCGTTGTGGCCGCTGTTGACGGGAGTGGCTACAGGGCATCGCGACTTTGTGCGCAGCGAGTACTATCGCGCGCTCAATCCCGATTCGCCCGGCCGCGAGCATCTCCAGGGCTCTTATGCGACGATGATCCGCGACCAGCGCTACAAGCTGGTCTGTTATCACGACCGCGCGATGGGCGAGTTTTTCGATCTGGAGGCGGATCCGGGCGAGTTCGACAATCTCTGGGACGATCCCGATTATGCGGAAGTGCGCTTCGCGCTTTTGAAGCAGAATTTCGATGCGTTGGCCAATGCGGTGGATATTGGGCCCAAACAAGTGACGCAGTTTTAGTTGAGTCGGTGATGTAGTGGCTGACGGTCCGGGCGGGAATCTGCCCTGCGGGGGCAACCATTGCGCCGCCACGCGTTGGCAGCTAGGCTGCGCAGGGTAGCGCCCGGCCCCGCAAGGGGCCTCCATCCCGTACTGGCTTGGTGAAACGGAGCATGGTCAGTGGAAACAGGGCGGTAGCGCCTTTGCCTCCTCGGACAGTTTCCCTTCCGGACCTGGGTAGAAGCCCCAATTGAAAGGTGATGAAATGGAGAAGTACCGAGTAGCCCTAGTGGGTTGTGGGGGGATGGGGCGGTCGCATTTGAAGACTTTGGGGGGGATGGAGGAGTTTGAGGTGGTGGGGTTGTGTGATATTACGGAATCGTCGATCGGGCCGGCGCGGGAGATTTGTGGGGAGGTGGCCGGTTTTGATGATTTTGAGCAGATGTATGATGAATTGAAACCGGATGTGGTGACGGTGGCGACGCAGACTAGGGGGCACCACTCCCCGACGGTGGCGGCGTTGGAGCGGGGGATTTCGGTGTTGTGCGAGAAGCCTATTGCGATTGACCTGCAGGAGGCTGACGCGATGGTGGCGGCGGGGGAGCAGTCGGGGGCCAAGTTGGCGATCAACCAGCAGAATCACGTCAATCCCGCGGTGCGCAAAGGGCAGGAGATGGTGCGGGAAGGGGCCATCGGCGAGCTGGTGACGGTCAGGGGGCGCAATAAATGCGGGCGCAAGAGCGGCAATGAGTTTACCGAGATGGGGACCCATGTAGCGGATATGATGTTGTGTTTTGGTGGCGAACCGGAGTGGTGTGCCGGTAGCGTCTGGTGGGAGGGCCGTCTGGCGGAGGTGGGGGATATCATGGAGGCGAAGGAGATGTCGCCGAGGGATCGGGATTCGGGGCTGGTGGTAGGGGAGCGGGCGGTGGGGCAGTATGGATTCGCCAATGGCGTGTTGGGCAAGGTGAGTTTTTTGGGCTACAAAGAGTTGATGAACGCCAACTACGGCGTCGATGTGCTAGGAGCAGAGGGGCAGTTGGCGATCCGCGCCTCGGGCGGGTTGGAGCAGAGTCTGTGGCATTTGCCTCGGCCGATGGAGGGGACGCCCTCGCAACTGGGCGACTGGCAGGTGGTCGACCTGGGCGCGGCGCAGGGGGAGGTTGCGGTGGCGACGATGTATCGGGAATTAATGGCGGCGAGGGAGCAGGGGAGCGAGCCGCCGGGCAGTGGGAGAGAAGGGCGGTGGGCTTTTGAGATGATTCTGGGGATTTATCAATCGCATCGGGAGGGGGGAAGACGTATCGACCTGCCGATGATGGATCGGCGGCATCCGCTCGCAGCGTGGCGGGAGGAGGTTTGAAGGTGGAGAAAATCAGCTGGGGCGGTCTGGCGGGGGATCTTTTGAGATTTAGCGCTTCCAGAAATAAGTCAGCTTGAATTGCAGCGCGTGGTTGAGCTGGCCGCCACCATCGGTGTCCCAGACCTGGCTATAGACTAAGAAGAGGTCGCTGCCGGGGCGGTAGCGCCAGTTGCAGAGTGCGTTGATCCCGACAATTTCGCTTTTGGAATTCCACTGGACGAGGCCGCGCAGGAAGAGGTCTGTGGTGAAGGTGTATAAGAAGCGGTTGCTCAAGGCATTAGTCTTGAAGTCACCTCCGGGTAGGCGCACGCTATTGAATTCGTAGTCGGCGGAGAGCGAGAAGCGGCTATTGGCTTTAACAGTAGCGTCGACGGAGAAGCGGAAGCGCTCGCCATTCCAGAAGTCGCCCAGCTCGACACTGCCCCTAGAGGAGAGGCGCCGGCCCTCATCGCTGAAGAAATTGAGACTGTAGTAGGTAAAGGAGTGCTCGGTGGCGGGAATATCGATGCCGTCGTGGATTTCGAAGGACTCGTCGAGGTTTTCGAAACGCTGGCGCAGGCGGAAGCCGAGCCAATCGCCGGTTTCGAGGTTGACATAGGCCGAGAAGCCGAAGTCGCGGGTCTGAAGCTGGTTGTCGAGGTCGGTCAGATAGGTGAGTTCGGGACCCATGGAATAGCGGCGGATCCATCGCACGTCGGTCAGGGGCCGGTAGCGGAGACTGGTGTTGAAACGGCGGATGTCTTTGCGCGGGACAAAGCCGACCTCGGGGTTGAAGTCCGTGCCGACGCCGAGATAGGAGGCGCGGGACTCGAAGGCGTCACGGCGGTAGTCGACTTCAAGATGCGCGGCGACCCTGCTGGTGTCGCGGCCGGCGCGGTCCGGCGAGAAGGTGCGGGCGGCGAAGCCGCGGATATTGAGCGCGGCGTCGAGCAGGGATAGATCGGCATCGAGGCCGAAGGAGCGGTTGTAGGCGGCCTCGATGCCGGGGTCGCGGTTGACGGCGATCAGCCCGATGGAAGAGCGCGAGAGCATATCGCGTTTGAGGCGGATGACGGTGAAGTTGGTCCGCTGGATGCGGGTAGTGTCGATGAAGTCGACTTCGACCGTGTCGGTGATCGTCGCCGTTTCTAGGCGGGGGTCGTCTTCGACCAACAGGTCGCCCCGATCGCTCAGGTAGCGATCTTCGGTTTTCTCGTCGCGGAATTGTTTGGGGTCGGTGGTGATATTGAGTACGCCGATTTCGAAGGGGCCGCTGCGGCCGGTGAGTTTGCCGCCGGCCAGAACGGGCAGGGCTTGGCCCTTTTCGAGGCCGATGCGGCGGCTGTAAAAGAGCAGGGTCGGCGGGCGCCCGCCAAAGCGCTGGAAGCGCTCGCCAAACGAGAACATGCCGGCGCCTTCTAAGAAGAACTCGCGCTTCTCGGGAAAGCACAGGCTGAAGCGGGTCCGGTTGACCTGCTCCTGGTCGGCTTCGACCTGGGCGAAGTCGGTGCGCCAGGACAGGTCGAGGGTCAGCGCCGGGGTGAGGCCGTATTTGAGATCGGCGCCGCTGTCGAGCTGATATTGGGCGTCGGTGTCGAGGGCTTCGAAGTCGCGGGTGGTGCCCATCTGGGTATAGGGCGTGACTTCGAGGCGGGGGCGCTCTTCGAGGCGGCCTAGGCCCTCCAAGGTCGCCAGCCGCGAGGTCCTGAGATGGCCGCTGAAGCCATAGGCCAATGGCGGCGGCACCAGGAAGGTCCGCTCGTTTTTGCGGCGGATGGTACGGGCTATGTTGAGGCCCCAGGTGGCGTCGTCGCCGACGGCGTAGCGCAACTGGTCGAGGGGAATCGCCATCTCAGCGGTCCAGCCGAGCGAGTCGATCTGGGCCCGGGCGCTCCAGACGCAGTCCCAGGATTGGTTCTGGGTGCGGCCCTCGGCCGAGAGCAGCACATCGAGACGCGCGCCGAGGGGATTGGTGGCGAAGAAGAAGCCGCCGCGGCGGTCGTCGTAGGTGTCGAGGATGATCTGGACATTGTCGTCGTCGTCGAGGTCTTCGTCGCGACGCATCAGGGTGGCGATGATCTTGTCGGGCTCGGTGTCGTAGCAGCGGAAGCCGAGGTAGAGATTGTCGTCGTCGCGGAGGATGCGGACCTCGGTGCGCTCGGTGGCGGGCGCGCCCTCGTCGGGCTCGCGCTGGAAAAATTCGGTGGCGGGGATGGCCTGGTCCCAGGTCATATCGTCCAAGACGCCGTCGATCTTCGGTGGCGCGGTGGTGATATGGGCCTGGACTACTGGAAACTTCGCGGCGAAGGCAGGTGCGAGCAGAAAGGTCAGAAGCGCGGTCAGCGCGGCGATATGCACGATAGTAAAAAAGCCTATTTTTTTGGGTTGGCCGCCGTATTATTGTGGTCGACGGTGGCGTCGGCGTTCAAAATTTCACTCCGCTATCTCGACTACGCCCAACTGTTGTTCTGGGCCAGTTGCGCCTCGACGCTAACACTGGGCGTGATCGTGGTCGCCCAGGGCAAGTGGCGGCAGGTCTGCCAGAGCGAGCGGGCGGATATCGGCCGCTCGCTGGTGCTGGGGGCGTTTAATCCGCTGCTCTACTATCTCATCCTCTTCAAGGCCTACGAACTCTTGCCGGCCCAGGAGGCGCAGTCTTTAAACTACACCTGGGCGCTGACGCTGACCTGGCTCTCGGTGCCGCTTTTGGGGCAGCGGATCGGCTTTCGCGATATTGCCGCGGGGCTGATCTGCTATGCGGGCGTGCTGGTTATCGCCACCCGCGGCGAGGTCTGGACCTTGCGTTTTTCCGACCCGCTGGGGGTGGCCCTGGCCCTGGGCAGCACGGTGATCTGGGCCCTCTACTGGATCTACAATACGCGCGACGGCCGCGACCCCATCGTGCGGATTTTTCTAAATTTCGCTCTCTCGCTGCCGCTTTCTTTTGTCTATTGCCTAGTGGCGACTGAATGGGCTATGCCGGCCTGGCCCGGTTTGTTGGGGGCGGTCTATATCGGCCTCTTCGAGATGGGCATTACCTATGCCCTGTGGCAATTGGCGCTGCAATACGCCGAAAACACCGCTAAAGTCAGCAATTTGATTTTTATCGCCCCGTTCTGCTCGCTGGTCTTGATTCACTTTGTACTGGGGGAGCAGATCCTCTGGTCGACCATGGTGGGGCTGTTGTTTATCATCGCGGGGTTGCTCT
>JAYYUU010000076.1:0-6541 GCA_036343835.1 Candidatus Latescibacterota bacterium
AATCATTGGCGTGGTGCTTGACCTCTTTAATCTCCTCCTCCAATTCGCGACAACTCTCCCCGAGGGCACCGACTTCGTCATTGGCCTTTTGCAAGCGCAGCGAGAGCACACCGACTGCGTTGCGACAAATCCGCTGACAGATCTCCGAATTGCGCTGCAGGACCTGAGCAAAGACCAGCGAGGAAATCTCCAATAGAATGCACTGGGTCGCGCAGATCGCCTCGTCGTAGTGTCGCTGGCCCGACAGCAACGCCACTTCGCCCAGGGTCTGGGTCGGCTTGATATGATCGACTTGCTCGCCATTGGCAAAGACCTCGACCTCGCCCCAGAGCAATACGTAGAGACTGCGCGGCTCATCGCCTTCGAGCCACAGCGAACCGTCGGCGTCGACCTGCGTCGACTGGCCCAACTTGAGCAGCAATTGCACATGCTGGCTCGACATCTTGTTAAATAGCGGCACCTGCCGCAGGCGCAGAATCAGCTGTCGTTTCTGGTTTTTTGGCGCTTAGCGCGGTCATGCCACCGTCTCCGTTTCGAGTTCCGCCAACAAGTCGGCGGCCGTATCCAGGGGCTGGGAGCAGGTCGAGTCCCGACACAGATACGCCCGCCCACTAGTCGCCAGCTTGCCCTCAAGCAAAGGGAGGGCGTCTGCGGCCTCACTCGCCCCTGCAGCAGCGGCCAACAAGACCTTATTGGGTGCAAAACGCCCATGTATCGCTGCGGCGAAAGCACGGCACTCAGCCCGATCCCCCACCAGGGCGATTTCGCTGGGTCTGACGAGGTAAAAATCCAACGCGCAGAGCATCTGCGCCCCGCCGGTGGGAGACCGCCGCAACAACTGCTCAAAAAGGGCCAGCGTCTGTTCGCCCCGCTGCCACAACGCCTGGTCGCCCTGCATCGCCCCCAACCGCAACAGCACCAGGGCGCCGATCGAATTGCCCCCCGGCGTGGCATTGTCGAACGGATTCTTGGTCCGCACGATCAAGTCGGTCGCATCCTCTGCCGCGTAGAAAAACCCCCCCTTTCCCCCATCCCAAAAGCGCTCGACCATCGCGGCGGTCCATGCTTGTGCCGCCGCGAAGAAACGCAGTTCGAAACTCGCCTCGTAGAGATCGAGCAAGCCGTTGACCAGACAGGCGTAGTCGTCCTGGAAAGCCGGTATCTGGGCGCGGCCGTCCTTCCAGGTATGGAGGAGTTGGCCATCGCGGACCATGCGCTCGAGAATGAAATCGGCAGCGGCCACCGCCGCCTGCAGGTAGCGCTCGTCGCCGATGACCTGGTAAGCGCGCGCCATCGCGCTGATCATCAGCCCATTCCAGGCGATCAAAATCTTGTCGTCGCGGGCGGGTGCAATACGCTGTTGCCGCGCGGCCAACAAGACCTCCCGACCCCGCGTTAGGACCTCGGCCAACGGCGCAGCGGGCACCTCGAGAAAACGCGCGACACCCTCCAACTCGTTTTCCACGTGTAAAATGCTCCGGCCGTGCTCGAAGTTGCCCTCGGGCGATACGCCGTAATAACGCATAAAGAGCGCGGCATCCTCCTCGCCCAATAGCTCTTCGATCTCCTCAGAGGACCAGCTAAAAAACTTACCTTCCTCGCCCTCGCTGTCGGCGTCCTGCGCAGCGTAAAATCCGCCTTCGGACTGCGTCATTTCGCGCAGCACATAGCCGAGAGTCTGCTCGACGACCTCGCGATAAAATACATCCTGGGTCGCCTGGTGGGCCTCGAGATAGGTCCAGACCAATAAAGCATTGTCGTAGAGCATTTTCTCAAAGTGGGGCACCAGCCAGCGCTCATCCACCGAATAGCGGTGGAAACCACCGCCAAGCTGGTCGTACATCCCGCCCCGGGCCATGCTCTTGAGCGTGTGCTCGACGATTTCCAGCGCGCGCTCATCCCCCCGTCTGACATAGCACCGCAACAACAGCGACAGGCTCATACTCGGCGGGAATTTGGGCGCGCCCCCAAAGCCTCCATAGGTGCTATCATAAGTGGCTTTGAGCTGTTTGCAAGCCCCGTCCAGGATCTCCTCACCTGGGATGCCGCCCGGCGCCAAAAACCGGGCGCTCTGCTCGAGCGCGCGCATCAACTCGGCGGCCTTCTCCTCGACCCCGTCGCGATTTTCCCGGTAGTAGTCCGCCAGCGCCTCGAGCACCTTGGGAAAACCCGGTCGACCGTAGCGGTCTTCGGGAGGAAAGTAGGTGCCGCCGTAAAAAGGCCTGAGATCCGGCGCCAAAAACACCGTCATCGGCCAGCCGCCCTGGCCGGTCATCGTCTGCACGGCGGTCATGTAGATCTCGTCGAGATCGGGCCGCTCTTCGCGATCGACCTTGATATTGACGAAGTGCTCGTTCATCAGTTGGGCGATTTGCGCGTTTTCAAACGATTCGCGCTCCATTACGTGACACCAATGGCAGGCCGAATAGCCCACCGAGAGCAGAATGGGCCGATCCGCCGTCCTTGCCCGTTCCAACGCCTCCTCACCCCAGGGATACCAATCGACGGGAGGTGGGCGTGTTGCCGCAAGTAGGGACTGGATTCGCCATCGAGGCGATTGGTGTATTGGGCTTCGGCCATTAGCTACGCAAATTTATCGTTCTATTGAATTTAATGAGGTCTATATCTAGAGACAAGCCGCCATTTCGCCCCCTCGAGATACCGTTCGAGATCATCGACAATGGCGCGAAAGCGATACTCGCCCTCTAGGCGAATTGCCTCGTCTTCCCGGCGCCGGCGATGCAAAGGCCACACTTCGCGGTGATACCGCCCTTCCAATTCTTGCTGGTGAGTCTTCGATAAGGCAGCAATCTGCAACGAGCGGATTTCCCCAAAACTGATATTGGGTGTGCCGACCCCATTGGCATGGGCGGCAATCTGCTCGCGACCGGGTCGGGTCTTAAAGAAAAACCAGGCGTAGAAGGGATTGAGCCCCTCGAGTCGGATCAAATCGACAAAACACCCCACATTGGCCGGCCCCCGCCCCAGGTAAACCGCCAGCCGATTCTGCCCCAAGGCCCCCGTTCCCGACCGCGGCAAGAGCAAATCTCCGCAGCAAACCCGACTGCGCAGCGGATCGTGCCGCCCCTGGGGTTGGACACAGAGTAAATCCCCTTCGTCCAGGCCGGTCTCGACAATATCGCCCTGACGGATCACCGGCACACCGGCATCCACGTGCCCGGGTCTACTACCAGTGACGATCGGCCCATAGGTCAAATGCCGGATATAGTCCCCCAACGACACCAGCTGCAAACGCCCGGCCAACTCCCGCAACGCCTCGTACCCCTGCCAGTAGCGCGGATCCCAGCGCCTAGTACTGAGCTCGCGCTGCGACAAACTCACCAGCTTTGCTCCATCTTGTTTACGCGCAGGGGCCTTGAGCAACTGTAAAGCATCTTGCAAGTATAGATCCAGATCCTGGTTTTGCGCTGTCGGTGCAATAAGGCGGGCTTTAGATCGACGACGCACCTCCCGGCGCCGCATCACGACCAATGCCGTGTGGGCATTGAGCCCCTTGCTGCGGAATGCCGCAGAGGGCAAGGCGACAACGGTCCGCACCTCGGCGCGTTGGAGCAACCAATCGCGCGCGATCTGCAGGTGGTCATTGGCGAAAAAGCTCTCGGGCAGGATAAGCGCAAGCCACCCCGAGGGCCGCACCAACTGCAGTGCACGCTCGACAAATAACAGCTCAACAGGAAACGAATCAAGGTGCTTTACTGCCTTTATACCTATCAACTTAAACCGTTGTCCTAGTAAGGTTTCCCAATCTTGACCTAATAGGGGCAATAGAGAGCGAATCTTACCAAAGGGCGGATTGGCCAACACGCAATCAAAATGTCCTTCTACCACCTGGGGAAAAGCGCCCAACAAACCATCACCCGTATTAAATCTATCGGCAGCAGACCCTCCTCGTTCAGCCAGACGCGCATCGATCTCAATCCCCGTGGTCCGAAACGCCCGATCGACTACCTCTAATAGTGCCCCCTCACCTGCCGCAGGATCAATCACTCGCGATCCGGACTCCAAGTCCTTCCCCGCCAGTGCACGCACCACCTCCCAGGCAAACTGAGCTACTGCAGGCGGCGTAAAGTGCTGCGCTAGCCTTGCCGCGTTTCCTGCGCTACTCACTGATGTATCCTAATCGGGACATTCCACCCTTGCTATTAATTGTTAAACTTCAATCACATAGCATTGTTAGACAATACCTTATAGATATTTAAGATCTCTGGCACACATCCTGCTAAAGCCCTATCACAGCAGCCTGTTCACAGGCTAATCACACACTCTCTTATCAGGAGACAACCCCATGTCAACCTTAAGAATGCCCAATATCAACCAAGTCGCCCTCAGTGGGCGCCTAGTCCAGGATCCCGAGCTCCGCTTTATGGACAATGGCTCTGCCCGCTTGCGGGGACGCATCGCCGTCAATCGCTCCTATCGCGATCGCAACGATGAGTGGCAGGAGGAAACCTCATTTTTCGATATCGTCCTCTGGCAGAAAGCCGCCGAAACCTTTGCCGAGCGCTTGCACAAAGGCACGCCGGTCTTTACCACGGGTCGCCTGCAAAGCCATTCCTGGCGCGATGGCGAGGAGCAGACCCACTCCCGGATCGAAGTCCAGGTGCGCAATCTGCAAGTTCTAGAGAAGGACCAGGAGCCCATCGACGGCGAAGACGTCGAAACCGAAGCCGCCCTCCAGGCGGCCTGAAGCACCGCGAGTATAGCGCGCGGGCGGGCGGGTGCAGTCGGCAGATGAACGAGACGCGCCCCGCCCCGCCCGCGCCGATCCCACTCGCTCAAACAACATCGCAATCCCCATCCCACCGCCAATGCACAACGCGGCGATACCCAGACGGGCATCTTGCTTCCGCATCTGGTGCAAAAGCGTGGTGGCAATGCGCGCCCCGCTGGCACCGACGGCATGTCCCATGGCGATGGCGCCCCCCTGGACATTGACCCGATCCCAATCCCAATCCAGCTCCCGGCCCACCGCCAGACTCTGGGCGGCAAACGCCTCGTTGAGCTCGATCAGCTCGATGTCTTCGAGTTTAGTGCCGGTCTTGTCCAGCAATTTGCGGATCGCCGGCGCTGGCCCGATACCCATAACCCGGGGATCGACGCCGGCGCTGGCCGTGCCCCGAATATGGGCCAGCGGCGCTAAATCCCGCGCCTTAGCCCCCTCCTCGGTCATCAGCAGCAACGCGGCGGCCCCGTCGTTAATCCCCGAAGCATTGCCCGCCGTCACCGTCCCGTCTTTTTTAAATGCCGGCTTGAGCTGGCTCAGCTGCTCCGCCGTAGTCCCGGAACGGGGATGCTCGTCCACCACAAAAACCTCCACGCCTCTTTTTTGGGCGACGGTTATCGGCGCGATTTCCCCCTTAAACGCCCCTTGCTCCTGCGCAATAGCCCACCGCTGCTGACTCCGCGCGGCGAAGAGGTCCTGTTCCTCCCGAGAAATCCCGTATTCCTCCGCCAGATTTTCGGCAGTAACTCCCATATGGCAGTCGTAAAAACAATCCCACAGACCATCCAGGAGCATCATATCCTCAACCTGGCCGTGTCCCAATCGCTCGCCCCAGCGCGCCCCGGGCATCACATAGGGCGCCAAGCTCATATTCTCCATGCCACCCGCCAATACCACTTCGGCCTCGCCGGCCCTTAAGGTTTGCGCACCAAGACCGACGGTCTTGAGACCCGAGCCACAGAGCTTGTTGACCGTCATCGACGGCACCTCGTAGGGCAACTCGGCATGCACGGCCGCCTGACGCGCCGGATTGGCGCCCGCCCCACCCTGATAGACCATGCCCATCAGTAGCTCGTCGATTTCTCCGGCTTCTACCTTGGTCTCCGCCAGCGCCGCAGCGAGCACCTTACCGCCAATTTCCGCGGCGGAGATATCCTTCAGCGCACCGCCAAAGCGAGCCGTGGCCGTGCGCAGGGCGCTGACAACTACTGGATCTGCCATGCGATCACCTTTCATTTAAGCTTTGGCTGCGTTGACGTATTGGGTCAACCTGCCTATTATTTATAGCGATACAGGAAAGGCAATTATGGCCTGGGCAAAGAGCAAAGAATTCCTCGAAAAAGTGCAACTCGGCAGTATCGTTCTCTACCTGATCTGCCTGGGCGGCTACGCTATTCCCGTAGATGCGCTGCACGCGCTCTACGATTCGTTCCGCGCCGACATTTTCGGCTTTGCCTTCTTCTCGCTCTTTATCGCCTCGACGGTCTTGCTCACCTTCGAGCAGGACGACGCCCCCGAAGAAGCCGCGCCAGAATAGCGTGGGGCTGTAGCTCAGTTGGGAGAGCGCGGGCTTTGCAAGCCTGAGGTCGTCGGTTCGATCCCGATCAGCTCCACCAAATACTTTTACTCAACCGTCTGAGCCCTTGCGACCGGGCCAGCGGTGCGGAGCGATCCCGATCAGCTCCACCATTTCTCATATATAATAGAAATACGGCCTTAGAACAAGCTAAACTTGATTCTAAGGCCGTATTTTATGTTCTGAGAGTGGCCCAACGATTGGGGGTCCGATTGTTCTGT
>JAYYUU010000077.1:0-5943 GCA_036343835.1 Candidatus Latescibacterota bacterium
CGACGCTCGGATAATGCTCGCGCACGAGGCCCAGAATGGCCAGTTTCAGGACTTTGATGTGCTCGCCGTAGACGCCTTCACCAGCGATGCAGTACCTTTGCACCTACTTACCCGCGAGGCCATGGAGCTCTACTTCGCGCACCTCAAGCCCGATGGTTTGCTGGCGTTCCACGTCTCTAACCGCTATGTGAATTTATCTTCCGTGGTTCGTGGCCTGGCACAGGCCGCACAGCGCCCATCCGTGCGGATCTACACCACCGGACAGGGCATGTTTGAGGCGCTGTCCGCCGACTGGGTCATCGTGGCGAACAACCCGCCGTTTCTCGCCGCCAAGGCCGTTCAGGTGGCCGCCACTAAATGGTCCGATGATGAATCACTGCCCATACTGTGGACCGACGAATATGCGAGCCTGTGGCGGGCCGTGTCAGCTAATAAGGAGCTCAGTAAAGGGAAATGGGATGGAGCGCCCAACAAGGGCCAGTTCGTGTTGGATAATGCCCGCTTGATAGCCGACGCTGACATCGATCAAATCCGCTGGTTGTGTCGCCAACTCTACCACGATACTGGTGGGACGCGTGCGATCATGGTAGTGGCGACGAGAGCAATACCCATGATCCGGGGCCGTTCGATCTCCCCCTACGACTATACAGAGCACTTATATCGAAGGTTCGGATTGACCGAGCGCGCGAGAATTTCCGGCCTGATCATCCTGATATCCACGGCCCTGGACCTCACGTTCATTAAGATTCCCGACGATTGGCCACCCGAGCTACAGCAGCAAGTGACACAGGCCGTCTCCGCGATGATGATCGATGGCACCGCCGTGAGCGATTTCTCCCAACGCCTGCTCTCGGGCATCGAAACCCTCGACCTTCTGGTGCGCCTCGCACCATAGGTCTAGGTGATTTGAATGATAAATAGGAGTGTACCTAGCGGCCTACTTCACCAAAGTCATCCGCCCCACCTGCATCGCCTCGCCCACCCTGACCCGATAGAAGTAGATCCCCGAACCGACCTGGCGGCCGGCCGCGTCGTCCCCTGCCCACACCGCGCGGTGATAGCCCGGCTGCACCGCATCCTGCACCAGCACCTTCACCCGCTGCCCCAGCGCATTGAAGATCTCCACCGAAGTCGGCACCATCCCCGCGCCAAACGCCGGCACCGAATACGGAATCGTCGTCGACGGGTTGAACGGATTGGGGTAATTCGGCTTGAGCGCGAATTCCTTTGGCACGCCCAATAAGCTCGGATCACTCAGAAAGCTCAACGGCTCACTCTCGTAAATCGAGCTGATCAGTCGGCTGTCTTCCAGCCGCAATGATTCGGGAAAGCCATCCTGGTGCAACCGCACTTTGACCCGCAGCAACTCGCCATCCCCCGTCGCCGTCCAGACCTTGCCATAGCGCGCCCCGGCCACCGCGATCCATCCCTTGTCTTCGGTCAGCCGCTGGAAAGCCCCTTGCGGATTGCCGTCGAAAACCGCACCCAGGCGCGCGTCGCCGACCACCGCCATATCGAATGGATCATAACTCAATTCCATCTCGTAGCCCGCTAGATCGCCCAAGCCCCGCGCCATAAAGACCAGCTCGATCTCCTCCCCCGCCCGCCACTCGCCGGCAAAATCCGGCGCAATCACTTCCAGCTTTGAACCCGCATTGGATCTCGGCAGCGCGCGCTTGTAGACCGGCGGCGCGCCAAAACCCGTGCTATTGCTAATATTCGATGTCGCCAGCGACAGATCCTCCACCCCCACCCGGCCATCGTTGGTCACATCGGCCGGCGCGAAGTTGGTAGCCGCAGTGTTAGTGCCCCAGGCCGCGTCGATGGCGTTGACGTCGTCCTCGTCTATCTCGTTATCCTCCGTCGCGTCGCCGCCCTTGAGCAGGCGGCCGTCCTGGTCAAGCAGCGACGACTGATCGCCGCGCACATCGGAGGAGAAAAAACCCTGGCTCGAACTAAGCACAATCGTCTCGCCGCTCCTGATCGCCAGCGTGTCGGTGCGCCCGCTCAGATGGCTGGTGTCCTTGACCGTCAGCACATAGCGGCCGGCCGGAATACTCGCCAGCGTCAGCCCACCCGAACTCGTGGTCTGCACCTCGACCGTATCGGTCGTAGAGGTTTGCGCGTCGTTGGCGCTGATATAGGTCGCGTCGGTAATGTCAATGGTGCTGCCCGGCAGCCGCAGATGCACATCGAGCAAGCTCCTGTGGTCGTTGCCACCCTGGGTGCGTCCTTCCAATAGCACCGTGGCCAGGACCCGCCCGCGCGCCACCGACTGCACCTGGCCGTTTTGCACCGACAGGCCAGAGCTCTGCTTGAGCGCGTTCGACGAGCCCGTGATGCTCAACGCCGCCTCGGACGGATCGAAGACGATGGACCGGACCCCGCTCAAACTGCTCTGCACCGCCACCTTAAAACTGGCCAGCCGCTTCTGATCTCCATTGGAGCCGACGATCTCGCCACCGGTTTTGTTTTTCGTAAAACGCACCTTGGTGCCCGAACTGGTGTTTTCGACAGTTGTGCCGCCGGTGAAAACCTCGCCAAGATCGGTACAGGGGCTACCAGAATTGAGCACCGAAAAATCGGCCGAGCCCAAATCGACAATCGCGCTGATCGACTCGATCGACTGGCTATTCGACTGCACCAGGATCTCAAAGGTCAAGGTGTCCCCCGAAGAGGCCAATAGCTTGGTGGGGCTCAGCGACAAAAGCGGCGTCGAGCCAGTGCCGGTACCGACGACTAGTTGGTTGGAGGACGTGCCCAACCGCCCGGTGGTATTGTCCGAAAAAGTCCCGTCGGCGCTGATGCCCGCGTAGATCGTAAAGTTCCCCACCGGCATCGAGAATGAGCTGGTCTTGGTATCCCAGTTGAACGAGTCGTCAGTGCTCTCACGCACCGCGGTGATCGTGCCCGAGGTCGTGCCGTCGGAGCTATTGATGATAAACGCATCACCCCCGCCATTGTCGACATCGCTCTCCAGGCTCTGCAGCGTGGCATGGCCGCTATTGGAGGCCGCGTAGAGGCGGATATAGGCGTCGTCGGTGCCCAAGGCGTCGTCGACCATATAGTCGTCCCACTCGAAGCGCAGGATATCGCCCTGGCTGACGGAGGGCATGCGGGTATTGAGCTGGACGAAGGGGTTGTGGGTGAACGTCACCGCGCCGCCGCGCACCACATTAGTATTGGTGCCATCAGTGGTTATCGCGTAGAGCCAGATCCGGCTGGCGCTCTTGGGCACTGCGTTGGGCGGGTTGCGCAGATCCCAGGTATACATATCGGACTTGCCATCGCTATTTTCGGTCAGGCCGCTGACGATCAGCTTGGTGTCGGCATCGCTGGTCAAAGAGGTCGACGCAGCCCCCGCCTCGGTCGAGTGGTCGATGGTGGCCGGATCGTCGGTGGTGAAATACAGCGCAATGGTCGCATCGTTGTCGAGATCCTTGTCGCCGGGTCCCTTTTGCCACTGGATGGTATAGACCTGCTGCGAGCCCGAATCGACGCTGCGCTGGGTGTCCTTGGCCGGCTCGTAAAAGACAAACGCCGGCGAGTGCTTGACCACCAGCGCGATGGAGCTATTGCCGACGCTGGTGCTGATCGAGTCGGTGGCCACCGCGTAGAGGTAGTAGGTGCCCTCGGCGACCAGCGGCGAGGTGACATCCCAGGCATACTCCTTGTCGCGAGTGCTCAAAGTCGTCGAATCGGTGATCGCCGTGCCCCGAGTGCTCGCCACGCTCTTGCCTAGGACGTATCTCTGGTTGGGATAATTGCCCGTCGCCGAAACCGAGGTGATCCCGCTAACCGAGGCGTAAAAAAGCTGTATCTGCGCCTCGCTGTCGTAGTCGACCACGCTGAAATCGAGATCGTAGGGATTGGCCTTGAGCCCGGTGCGCACGCCGGTGTCCACCGTGTCGGCCACGATCGGGTCGACCTGCTGGATCACCGGGCTGTGCAGCAAGGTCAACGCCCCGGGGCTGACGGCGTAGACCGGCGGGTTTTTCTGGTCGTCGGCGACCACGTAGACATAGTAGGTGCCGCTGGGCACCCGCAGGATCGAGGCGAAGAGCGAAGTCTTGAGCGCCGCGGGTGGGTCGTCCCAGGTATAGGTCTGGCTGGCCCCTTCGGTCAGATCGTCGGTCCCCGACGAGTTGACGCTGCTGACATCGTTTTCGTCGGCAATCAAGGTGCCGAAGATGCGGATGTCCTGCACCGTATTGAGGCCATTGGTCGGATAGGCGTAAAGCGCCAGCTTGAGGTTGCCGCCGAGGTCGTCGTCGCCGTCCGCGGCGCTATACTGTATCGAAAAGGATTCGTTGGCCTGGTCGCCCGAGCCGTCGGGCTGAGCTACCGACACCGTTGGCGCAGAGTTGGAGACCACAATATTGATATCGGCGCCGAGCAGGAAGAAGCTGCCGGCGACGACAAACGAGCCCGTCGGATCCGTCCCCACCGTCACTGTCCGCGCCCCGAGCCCGGTGCCGGCGGCGCTGGCGCTGGAATTGGTCACCGCCTGTAGATTGGTCGGCGAGTCGCTGCCGAGCACGTTGAGCTTGACCAGCAACCCGATCTTGTCGTCGTCGTCGCCCCACTCGTTGAGCGAGGAGGTATCCTCGTTGATTAACCCCTCGTAGAATTTGTCGTCGTCGGCCAGACTGGTGGCCACCGTCTCCCAGTCGCCGGCCAGAAAGCCGTCCGAGCTACCGGCCTGGGCACCCAGGCCCGTCCCGCTCTTGGCATCGGCCACGTGCACGTAGACCGGATTATCGGCCAAGTCGGCGGCAATGGTCTGGGGGTTGATCGGCGTGTAGGACAGGGTGTACTGGTAGGCCCCCACCGGGATCGAATCGTCCTCGAAGGTCGAGGTCTTGCCCAACACCTTGAAGTAGGGATGGTGGTTGACGTTGTTCGAGGGATCCACGCCAAAGCCCTCGGCGGTGCCGCCGGCAAAGGCCAGATAGATATTGGTCTCGTCCGGGTGCTGCGCCAGAGCCGGGCTCAACAGGTGGATATCGGTCGTCGCGATGCCGTCCTCCGTGCTCGAATCCGAATCGTCATCACCGACCTTCTCGGGCAGCGTCCAGCTGGTGCCATTGTAGCGCGCGTAGTAGATATCGTGCTCGCTGGTGATGAGGTCGCTGGTGGCCGCGACACTGGTCGAATAACCGGCGCTAAAGGCGATGTGCAGGTCGCCGCGGTCGTCGTAACGGTCATCAACCACGGCGGCGACGCGCTCGGTGATCGTCCAATCGAGCTCGACATTGTAATTGTTGTTGTCGGCGAAAAGCGCCGGCGAGGCCGTATTCCAGATCGACGCGGCCGTGCCCCAGGTCGCGTTGATGCCCACCGCCCCCGAGTCGGAATAGCTGTTGAAATAGATCCCCTCGACCGGGGTCGCGTCGGCGAATTTGAATAGCGCATAGACCTGGTCGGGCAGGCGGTTGCGGTCGACGACCACAGCCGGAAAATAGAAATGCGCCTCTTCCTCGACCCCGTTGTTTACCTCGTCGTCAAAGGTCGCGATCGCAGCCCCGTCTACGTCCTGGCTCCAACCCGCGGTACTCACATCGACCCAGGTGGTGTTGGTGGCCAGGCGCTTGTGCTCGATGCGGTCGTCGGTGTCGTTAAAATAGACCAGGTGCAGCGCGTCGCCGTCGCCCATCGCCAGCTCCGGACCGATGGCCCGGTCGCCGTCTCTGGTCAGCCGGATGCCCCCCGTCCCAGAGGTCCCCGACTCGCCAATCGGCAGAATCGTGAAAGGCGTGGTGAAGCGGTTGACCTTGGCCAGCATGATATCGTCGCTGCCGGTGCCCGGACTCGACCCGCGCACATAGCTGATAAAGATATTGTCGCGGTCATCGACGACCATCCGCGGAAAGGCGCTTAAGCGGCCTTCCGCCGCGCCGGAGACCTTGGTGTCGTTGACCTGAATCGGCGTCTGCCAGGTGC
>JAYYUU010000078.1:0-8076 GCA_036343835.1 Candidatus Latescibacterota bacterium
AAAAACCAGCGCGGGTTGTAGCCGGGCTACGGCAATCGCGCGAGGATACGACCGCGTTATGCGCCGGCGCCAGAGGTTGGCGCTCGTTTTCCCCAAGGGTCGCAAAGCCCTTGTCCACTGTCTCAGCAAACCAATCACTGCACCCCACGCTCAGTTGGGACTGATATCGCCACTGGAGCCGCCATTGCCGCGCCCGCGACGACCGCCATTGCGCGAGCGACGACCGCCGCCATTGCGAACTCCGTTGTTGCGCTTGTTGTTGCGGGACCGCCCGGTATAGCGCACCGAGCGCGTTTCGCGCACGACCATAACCTTGACTTGGCCGGCAAAGGTCAATTCGGTCTTGACGCGTTCGGCGATATCGAAAGCCAGCATCTCGGCGTCGTCGTCCCCGATCTCGTCGCTGCGGACCATGACCCGGATCTCGCGCCCCGCATTGATGGCAAATACGTCTTTGACGCCCTCGAAGGAAGTCGCGATTTCCTCCAGGTGCATAATGCGACGGGCATAGCCCTCGCCGTCTTCGCGGCGCCCCCCGGGCCGGATCGACGAAATCGTGTCGGCGGCTTTGACCAGGAAGCAGATCGGCGAGAGACGTTCGTCGTCTTCGTGATGCTCGGCGATGACCTCTCTGACCACGGGATGCTCGTCAAAGCGCTCGCCCAACTCGATGCCCAATTCGACGTGTGAACCCTCCATCTCCCTACTGACGGTCTTGCCGATATCGTGTAGTAGCCCCGCCCGCTTGGCCAAACGCACATCCATGCCCATTTCAGCGGCCATCAGACCCGAAAGATGGGCGACTTCGAGACAGTGCTGTAACAGATTTTGCCCAAAGCTGGCACGGTACTTTAGCATGCCGACATAATGGGGCAAATCGCCGTGATAACCATTGGCTCCAACCTCGCTGAGCGCCTCTTTGCCGACCTTGATCATATCCTCGTCCAACGCCTTGCGGCACCCTTTCACAACTTCTTCTATCCTGGCCGGGGTAAACCCGCCATCGGCAATCAATTGCTGCATGGCACGGCTGGCCACCTCGCGTCGCGCCGGATCGTATGACGAGAGCAACACCGTGTCCGGCGTATCGTCGACCACCACCTTGACTCCGGTCGCCGTCTCAAAGGTCCGCACATTGCGCCCTTCCTTGCCGATAATGCGACTTTTGATCCCCTCGTTGGGCAGGGGCACGGTCGAAGTCGTCACCTGGACGGCCTCTTCGACAGCACAGCGTTGGATGGCCTGGGCGATGATCTTCCTGCCCACGCGATCCGACTCCTCCTTGGCCTTAGCCCGCTCGGCCCGAATCATCGCCGCCGCCCGCCCCCGCACTTCGGTCGCCAGATGCTCCATCATCTGCTCGCGCACCTCATCGAGCGTCAACCCACTGGCCAACTCGAGCCGTTGTTGGTATTCGCCGATGCTTTGCTCCAACGTCCCCTCTTTGGCCTTAATACTATGTTCGCGTTGGCCGATCCGCCGCTCCTGGTTCTTAAGGCGGTTGCCCTCTTTGCCCAAATCCTCCTTCGCAGCATTGAGTTGGCGATCGCGCTGCACCAGACCTTTGTCGCGGTGATTCAATTCAGCCAATTGCTCTTCGAGTTCGGCCTCCTGTTGGATCTTGACTTTATACCAGTTGTCCTTCTCCTCGAGCAGGCCGAGCCGCTGGGCGCGCTCTTCCTCTGCCAATTGTTGCCGCACCCGATCTTCTGTTTCTCTCTCGGCTTGGGCCAGACCGCTTTTCCTCAATTGATGACTGATGAGAAAGCCTAAACCACACCCCAAAATGAGGACGCCCAATCCGGCCAACACGATGGTCAGATCTGAGTATGTCATTTAAGTGAACCTTGATTTTATTGAATTTATAACCCATCATCGCGATTTTGGTCATCTCTTACAATTACTTCCACTCTATTATTAATAGGCATACTGGCCCACAAGAGCAAATGCATAATAACCACGGCTTGTTATCGGGGGCTCTTGGCGGACTCGAGAGCCCCATTGAGCATGGCGGTTCGCTCGGTGGGATCTTCCCAACGCCGTGCCACTATTGGATCGAGTTCGTCGATGGGGTCGTAGTAGAAAAAGAAATCACCCGGTCGCACGGCGGGGCTGGTAAATACGGCGATCCCCGTCTCGCGATCGTAGTGTTCGTAGGAGTGCACATTGCGCTTGCCCCCACCGCCCATAGTATCGAGAACAAAGGTCGGGGTATTAAAACCGGCGGTCCGACCCCGGACCGCCTTTTCCAGGTCGAGGGCCGTCGCCAGGGTCGTGCGCAACTCCTCCACTCCGCGGACCATATCGTGGACAAAGAGATAATAGGAATGCACGTTGACATAGCTCAATCGCCGCGTCAGCAATTGCATCGTATCGACATCGTCGTTGACCCCGCGCTGCAATACGGACTGATTGCGGACCCAGATGCCGCGCTCCATCAACCCATCCAACCCGCGGCGACTGATTTCGGTGATTTCGCGCGGGTGGTTGAAATGCGTGTGCAGGACGACTTCCTTGTGCATTTTGCGTCCCGCCTCAACCACCCGGGCCAGGGCGTCGACCCAATCCACATCGGTGACGATCTTCTGGGGCATTATCGCCGGCGCCTTGGTGGCATAACGCATCCGCCGCACGTGGTCGATATTGAGCAAGCGATTGCCGATATATTCGATATGTTCTGCTTTCAGATTCGCCACATCCCCCCCACTGATGACGATATCCTCTAGTTCGGGCCGCGATTCGACATAGGCGAACACTTGCTCCCAGCGTTCGACGAGCGCGCCGAAATGCACTTTTTCCACTTCTTCGGTATCCAGCCCAACCGCGTACGAAGGGGTGCAGAAACGACAATAGACGGGGCAGGTGTCGAGGGTTAGGAATAGCGCCCGATCGGCATAGCGGTGGGTCAGCCCGGGTACGGGGGAATCTTGCTGTTCGCGCAGCGAATCCAGGGCGAGTTCGGGATGGTCGGGCAACATCCGCGAGCTCATGGGCAAGAATTGAATGCGCAATGGGTCGGAGACGGGTTCACGCCAATCGATAAGGCTCATCAAATAGGGTGAAATGCGCAGCGCCATCGGCGAGAGCATCAGCCCCTCTTCGACATCCTTGTAAAACGACTCTCCGACGCAATCCCCGAGCACTTCCCGCAGCTTCTTCAGACTCGTTATACTATTGCGGCTCTGGAAGCGGTGGTCTTGGAACTCCTCGCCGCTCAAATCGGCGTAGGCGGGAATCGCGCGCCAGTAGTCGTCGTCGCGCAAGTCCTTGTGGGCGAGTTCCGCCGGGTCGACGGGTGGCTTGATGGCGGGTGGTGCAGTCAGTATCTGCCGATCCATTTCCGACATGGATTTATCCTGTGCGAACTTATCGCGCTTCAATCTCTTTTCAACAGATCGAAGAACTCCTCGCGAACTTTCTGATCTGCAAAACATCCCCGCAGTGCAGAAGTCGTCGTTATGGCGCCCGGTTTTTCCACCCCCCGCATCTCCATACACAGATGGCGCGCCTCCATCACGACGATAGATCCCTGCGGGGCGAGTTTGGCTTCGAGAAAGTCGACGACCTGTTCGGTAAGCCGCTCCTGCAACTGGGGGCGGCGAGCGTAGAATTCGACGATGCGGGCGATCTTGCTCAAACCGACGATCACCTCCCCGGGAATATAAGCCACGTGGGCCTTGCCGAAAAAGGGAATCATGTGGTGCGAACACACGGAAAAGAAATCGATGTCTTTGACGATCACCATATTGCTATAGTCCTCGCTATTGGGAAAGCAAGTGATCGCGGGTTCCTGCTGGTCTTCCAGCCCTCTAAAAATCTCGAAATACATCCGCCCGACGCGGTCCGGGGTTCCCAGCAAGTGCGGATCGGCCAGATCGAGCCCCAACACCTTCATTATCTCGGTGAAGTACTTGGCAATCTCTGCCGCCTTGGCCTTTTTTTCGCCCTGGAGCCAACTGGGGCGGTCTCCATCATCGCAGGGAGTTATCGGCGAATCTGCCATCTGTGTTTTCTCGGCTTATAAGACTGAGATCTGACGACCTCTATGGTTCCGGTAAACAGAGGGGCAAAGCTTTGTAGGCCTTGCCCCTGCTGCTACCGATGTGAAATGCGCTTCAATTAAGCGATTGCAAACAGGCCTTTCTCGCTGTGAAATCCGGGAGGACCTTGGGGTCGTCCGCAACCATCGGAGTTGCCAATCGATTAACCCGCAATTGCTGCGGCAAATCGGCGGTTGACCTCGTTCCAATTGATTATACCGATCCAGGCCTCGATATAATCGGGGCGACGATTCTGGTAGTTGAGATAGTAGGCGTGCTCCCAGACGTCGATGCCGATAATGGGGGTCCCGTCGCCGGTCATCAGGGGATTGTCCTGATTGGCAGTGCTGATGACATCCAATTTGCCGTCTTTGACCACACCCCAGGCCCACCCGCTGCCGAAACGGGTCGTCGCGGCCTTGACGAAAGCCTCATGGGCAGCTTCACCACTGCCAAAAGTCTCTGTGACAGCGGCTAATAACTCCTCGGAGGGTTCGCCCCGGTCGGCTTCGGGGGCCATGATCTGCCAGAATAGGCTGTGATTGGCATGGCCGCCACCGTGGTTGCGCACGGCGGTGCGGATATCCTCGGGGACCGAGTCGAGATCGCTGATCAGGTCTTCGATGCTCTTGGCGGCCAGGTCGTCGTGGCCCTCAAGCGCGGTATTAATGCCCGTCACGTAGGTGTTGTGATGCTTGGTGTGGTGAATTTCCATGGTGCGGGCGTCTATGACGGGCTCGAGCGCGTCGTAGGCATAGGGGAGATCGGGAAGAGCGTGGGCCATGGTGCGGTCCTTTCGGCTTGGGGTAAGTTAATGAGTAATGCGTTAGGCTTCGGTCTGGTAATTTAGCATCAGGGAGCGAGCTGCATCGGCGGCGAGTTGGGCGGCGTGGCGCTTCATCTGTGGCAACCCACCCAGCGCCGCCTCGACATCTGCTGGCTTCAACCGCTCGATATCGGCTAGGGCAGTCCCCCGCAACAACTCGGTGAGCATGGACCCGGCCGCAACAGAAGGCGCACAGCCAAAAGTTTTACAACTGGTGCGGACGATGATCCCTTTATCGACCCGAGCAAAGAGCAACATTGAATCACCACAGGCCGCGTTCTCGGCTTGTCCCGAGATATTGGCATCCTCGATCTCCCCCGCGTTGCGCGGATTGCGGTAGTGATCGAGGACTGTTTCACTGAACGCATTCATCGACAGGCTCTAAAAATCTGTACCCGGCGGCCAAACATTGGCCAAGTGGCAAAGAATATACTTGAGCCCAAAGTGGTTGTCAACTCACCCATTATCCCTCTGAACTGCAACCTGTACAATACTTTATACAATCGCCGAGCCAAGGTGAATTGGCTCTGGGGGCAATGCCGTAGTTATAGTACGAAAATTGGCTGATTCCCCGTTTTGTTGCCGCCTCTACACAAGCTACCAGCTCTGTGGACGAATGGGCGCATGGGGGATAAAATTGCAAGCCGACGACCAATTTTCCCATTTCGTCGAGATCGGCGCTGACCCCATCGACAGCAGTCCCGATTTGATCTGGGTCATTGGAATAAGCCAGGATTTCGACCCGATCTGCCCGGTCGATAATAGCCTGACGGTTAATGCCGGCAAAACACTGATCTCCCATCAATAGAAACGAGACCTCGACACCAGTAGCGACTTTTGTTTCGCTTATCAACGACATGACGAGATCCTCGCGCAGCTGTTGGAACGCGGCCAATTCGGCGTGCTCTTTGAGCATCTGACCGATTTCTCCCTCGAGGGGGATACCCTAAATACTTCGTCGAGCTGTCCTCTTATCCAGTGGCGCAATCCATCGGGATCGAGTCCGATTGCGCGCGCTTTGGCCATACAGCCCGGTGAAAAGCTCAAACTGTAGAGATAATTGCCCCAATGGCCCAGGGGCAGTCCATCCTTTACGTGATAATGGGCATGACCATAGCCGCCAAAATTGCAAGTTTCCAACTCGAGACGTTTCACCCCATAGTTGATCGCCAGATCCCGGCATAACGCGATGATATAGGCCCGCACATCATCGACGCCGGGACACGAGTATCCAATCCAGATTATCGCCATAGGCTGTTTGTTGGGCACAATCGGGATACTTGGCGGCCAGGTGCGAATTGTGCAGGCACACCGTCCACGAAATCAGATCCAAACCGGATTGGGTGCACAAATTGGCCAGTTGCCCGAGTGGACTGCCAGCGCCAACCAGCGGCGCGATCCGCGGTTCGATAATCGTATCGGAGTAGAGTTGAATATCGGGTTGGAAATATACTGCAGCGGCTCCCTCTATTAACAGCTTGGGACCGGGCCGGTGGGGCCGCATTTGCTGGTAGCTGTGATAGGCGGTGGCCACGCTCAACGCATCGAGCCCAATTTCTTCGCGGCAATAGCGGACGGCGTCGGACAGACCCTCGTCGACGAGATCCCACAAATAAGCCCACATCGTGCTATAGGCGCCCATAACTTCGCTACGCTTTGAGATCGACCGAACCGCCCTGGCCGCTGGCGCCGCAATCCCGCCAATAAGTCCGCACCATCTGCAACACTTCCCAGAGTAGGGTGTCCTTGGCCACCTGATTGATCAACTCGTCCAATTTGGCGGCCTTTTCGGGTTCGATCAAACCCAAACCGCCCATCATCGTCAAATGGTGGATCAGTCCCGTCTGCAATAAAGTGCGATTCATGTCGGAAAGAGGTACGCTGCTCTTGCTGGCAAACTCCTCCTCTAGGCTGGCGTAGAGTTCGGCCAACCCGTGGGAGAGCGTAGTCTCGACTTTGTATACTTTATCCATGGGCCCTCGAGTTTTGGGTCCTTGCGGCTAATATACCGGGAGGGGCCTCGCTGTCAACACGAGACGCCGGAGCGGGCGCAAAAAAGAGGCATCCCCCATGCGGAGAATGCCCCTGCTATCCGAGAATAATCGCTTAGAAACTGCGGCCGAAACGGGCGGAAAACTCCCAACCGAGACCATCCCCATCCAACGCGCGGGCGATATTCAAACGAGTGTCCCCTATTTCCAGGCCAAAACCAAAGCTCTTCTTCAAGTCTAGCTGTTCTTCGACCCGCCCCAGTTGGCTGACCAGATAATCGAGCCGGTCGAAGGGATTCTGGGCGTCGTCGGCAAACCAGGCCGAGCCAATATCGAAGAAGACCCCCATGGCCAAGGTCTTCTAAGGGCATCCCCCCGTGGCGCCAGTGGGTGTCCCCGTCGATCCAGTACTCGGCGTTGAAGAGCACCGTGCGATCGCCGGTAAATTCCTTAAAACTATAACCGCGTATCGACGACAATCCGCCCAGATCGTAGAGATATTGGCTGGGCAGCCGCCCCTTGGCCGTGCCCACGCGCAAGCGCAGGTCCACGCGAGTGCCCCGCGCAACGGGCTGGTAGCGGCGCACGTCACCCAGATAGCGCTTGAACTCGGCATCGCCGCGGAGTACCCCGCCGGCCCGCTCGAAGAGCGCATTGGCGAACCAACCCCGGTGCGGGTGGTAGCGGTTGTTGCGGGTGTCGAGCTGGATATCGGCCCGCAAGCTGCGAATCTGGACTTCATCAACGGCTGGGTTGGACCGGAAAGCGCTGCGGGCAAAGCGATTGCCAAAGGCCACCCAATTGACGCTATTTTCCAGTGCGCCAAACTCATCCCACCCGTAGCGGCCCGTCACTTGCAGGCTACCGCCGAAATTATGGGCCGTATAGACGCTCCACCCCGTGCGGCGGTAATAATCGCGAAATCGCGACGGAATAGCGCCGCATCGGCGCTATTCTCCTCCTCGGTGATCAACCAGCGGTCCTGCGAATCGGTCAGATCGTGCAACTCGCCCCCGATGGTTACCAGATTGTCGCGGGCATTGGCCGGGTTGTAGAAGGAGAAAATCTCGGCCCCGGCCCGATAGCTGAATTCCTCCAGTCCCAAACTGTAGCCGACCTCGCCATAATTGGCCAGCCCTACTCCGGGGTGGTAATTGCGCGGCAAATGCCAGGCCAGATAGCCACCCTCCACCCGATTGTAATGGCCCATCAGGCCTTC
>JAYYUU010000079.1:0-10933 GCA_036343835.1 Candidatus Latescibacterota bacterium
CTAGTCCTGCAGGCTCTGGTCGTCGCCGCGGCGGTGGCGGCGATGGTGGTCTTCGGGGCGCCGGCCGTTAATTTCATTTACTTCCAGTTTTGAAGCCAAGACGGTTTTGATGGCGTCTGACGGTAGAGAAGGCGGATTGGTCCCCTGGCGGGAGCGAGGGTGGTGGGTGGCGGTGGCGGTCGGGCTGCTGGCGGGCGGGCACTGGATCTTCGGGTTGAGCTATTCGCGGGGTTACGACTATTTCCTATGGCTCTATAACGCTTGGCTCGCGGCCTCTGCGCTGGGGCAGGGAGCCTGGCCCGAATGGAGTCAATTTTCTGCCGCCGGGCATCCCTTTTTCAAGATGGCCGGGCTCAGCGATGCCCTGGTATTCGCCGCTTTTATCGGCCCGTTGGGGCTCAAAGCCGGCACCCAGGTCTACGCGTTGGCGCTGTATGCCGGTGCCGCCGGGGGGCTGTATGTCCTGGCTCGGCGGGGAGGGGCGTCGGAAGCAGGTGCGGTGGTCGGTGCGGCGGGCTATGCGTTCTCGTGGTTTTTTTCGTATACGGCCTATTACCAGACCTATCTCAGCAACTTGCTCTCCTACGCGATGATGCCTTGGGGTGCGTTGCTGTTGGCCGGTGCGATGAGCAAGGGGTCGCGAGGGCAATTATTGGCGGCCTGCGGACTGCTCTTCGTGAGTCTGACGTCAAACGCCCAAGTGAGTATACGCTTTATGCTTTTCGCGCTGCCCCTGGCTTGGCTCGATGCGGTCCTGTGGGGAGGGGCGGCTGCACGGCGGATCGCATCGTACTCAGTGGCATTCGTCGCCATTGCAGTCTGCTGGGCGGCCTTCCTCATCGTGCCGGCCCTGGCCCTGCGCGGCGAAGTCCTATTATTGAGCGAAGTGCGGTCGAATTGGTTTATGCCACCCTGGGCTCTGCTGTTCTGGTTGCCGCTGAGCGGGTTGCACCTCGTCAGCCTGAAAATGGGCGGGGACGGTTTTCTCGACAGTGAGATCTTGGTCTGGGCTATACATTCGGATTACCTGGGACTTTCGGTGGTCGCCATTGCCGGGGCCGGCGTTCTTGGGTGCAGGACTCGTCCGCGCGTGCAATGGCTCTTGGTGCTGTTGGCGGCGTATTTTGCGCTCTATTTCTTGGTGGTGCCCAACTTGCGCGCCTCCGCTTGGATCGGGCGCACCCACAATTGGGCGGTATTGCCGACCCTAGTTTTAGCCTTGCTGTGTCCCTACGGTTGCGATTGGGCGGCAAGGCGTTGGAGCCGACTGCGACCGGTGGGGCGGGCGGGGTTCGCGCTGAGCGCTCTTATAGTCATCGATCTGGGCGGGGCGAGTTTCGCTCTGAACAGGCTCGGTCTAACTCACACTCTCCCTGATCAATTACCCGAGGTAGGGGTTTGGCGACAGGTTTGGGCGCAAGAAGCAGAGAGCACACGAGGTCGTTGGTTTACTTTCAATCCAGACCACACCCACTATCTCTATCCGATACTGACGGGCCGAGAAACGGCCAATGTCATCGAGTTGCGGATGCGCAATAGGGAATACGACTCATTCGTGCAGCACCAGTTCGAAGCTGTGCGCTCGCTGGATGCCAGTTATCAACCCGCTGAGTCCCTGGGGTTGCTCAATTGCCGATTCGTGGATCTGCCGCTGCGCCTTTTCGACTACCGCGGCAAAGTCGATCATTATGCCGCGGGGATAGAACTGCTGCAGCGCGACGAGCGATTGACCGAAGTCGCCCGCCGGTCCTGGCAAAAACTCGATGAGGGTTATGACCATTCACGCGCCTTGAGAGAATTCGAAGACCTCGCCAACGAGCGGGTCACCGGGGCCGGTGTCGCCCAGGTGGTCTGGCGCAACGTTGCGGTTCATTGGGCCTTCGTGCCGGAGAAGACGATATTGTTGGTGGGTAATTCGCTCGCTGGGCAGCGATTTTTCGAGCAGGTCACTCACCTGGTGGAATTTCGCGCCGACCGGTTGCTCTTTATTCTCTATCCGCAAGGGCCGGATCACATTGACACCCGGGTGCTGGAAGCGGTGGACGCCCAGATCGTCATCGAAGGGGGAAGGGCCATCGCGGGGCTCCCGACCTGGGACATCGAGAACATAGCCGCATATTATTCGACTCCGCGCGTACCGCGTGGGCAAGTGGGGCTGTTGGCCGAAGGCAGCAGGGAAATCGCGGTGGAAACGCCCGGATTAGCGGAGGCCGGCTTCCTATTCCTGTCGCGCCAGCGTTTTCGCGATTGGAAGGCCTATGGGGCATCCGGACAAGAGCTGCCGGCTTTTAAGGCCGCCGCCGGGTTGACTGCCATTTACCTGCCCCCCGCCAATACAAGTGTGGTATATCGCTATGAATTGCCAGTAAGAGAAAAGATCGCCCGCATCTTTTCTCTTTGCTGCGCGATTTTGGCGTTGGCTTGGTGGGGGGTAGCCGCCAAGAAGGGGACGCGGGACGATGGATAGGGCGGAAGCGCGATAAGTGGAAAAGCCCATTATTCGCTGCTGTGACGGATTGATTGCGCATGGTATCGCAGTGGCCTTTGGGTTCTCCGTAAAGCCTAATTGCACTGTGGTAATACGCGGTCATATGATATCTTAGATCAGATGTAGATATCAGTCCAATATGCGGTTTGCGCCCAGCGACAATTGAGCTGGGGAGGCCCTGGGCTGATGCGGATCCGTCGGCGATGGCCATCTGCGGGATAGTCCTTGTGAATACGACCATACCAACACCGACCATTACTTTTTTGTGCTTGGCGGAAAAAGAGCGGGCCGGCTCTGTCCCCTGCGATGGGACTGCGTCATGAGTAGATACTGTGCTGTGACCCGGTCGTGCGTTAGGTGTTGAAGGCCGGGAGACATCGTCTGGGGGCTATTTTCGCAGGGGTTGTCGCTATCTTGGCGATAGTCGACTTGGCCATTTTCCCCGATGGGGTGCCTCGCGATCTGCCTATTTTGGGCTGGAAGGCGACCCGAGACAAATACATCTACGCCATCGCTCACCGCCAGCCCGTCCCCGAGGCGTTTACCCTCGTTCTCTTGGGCAGTTCCCTAGTGCAGAAGGGGGATCCTCCATGCCGCGACGGTCGAAAGTGCGCTGGAAACACATCTGGGGCGGCCCTGCAAGGTCTACAATTACGCGATCGGCGGTGCCTATATGTGCGATATACTCCTGGCGCTCCATCGCGCCAGGCCAGTGAAACCCGATCTGCTGGTCATCGGGGCCTCCTGGCGGGACTTTCCCCACGATGGCGTGATCGCCCAGAAGGAAACGGCGACCTATGAACTGCTGTGCGATGCAGGCGACGAAGTACCGGATTTCATGCGCTTACAGGGAGTGGAAGAGCGGGCCGAGTACGCATTGAAGTGAGTGTGGAGCCTCTTTCGCTTCAGGAATTGGATTCGCATGAATATGGGAGCCTTGGTAAACGCCCTAACCGAACCCGTGCGAGAAAAAAATCCCCAATTTTTCCGGGATCGGGGAGAGGTCGATTGGAGGCAAATTTCAAAGCTAGTGCAAGCCCGATACTCCGCATATGAAATAAAATATCCGAACCAACAGACGGCTTGTCTGGACAAGGCGTTATCGCTCGTTGAATTGGACCAGACCAGGCTTGCGGTGATCAACATGCCGGTGAGTAGCTTGTGGTTCGAACTCGACCCGAGTGGTCAGCAGCGCGATGCCGCAAATTTGTTGCGCGCTGTCGGCGGGCGGGCGGGCTTCCACCGGGATGCTTCCAGGCTTTATGGGAACGAGTTTTTCATCGATTCGCGCCATTTAGGGCGAAAAGGCGCGCTGGCCTTTTCGCGCTGGCTGGCCGGGGAGGTCGCGGTCGAATTTAAGATCGACCCCAAGCCGGCCCAGTGAATGGAATAGGGAAGTCGATATGCCTTTATTGACGACATGGCGAATCATCCCGCCGGCAGTCGCCAATGGTTTGCTCGTGGTTGGCGCCATATGGTGTCGTCGACAATTGGGGGTCGTCGGCACAATGGTGCCGGACGCTGTCTTCTTTTTGCCGTTCGTCTGCTGCGCGGTTGTCGCCAACGCCGCCTGGGCGGCGTGGTGGCTGGGCGCCGCTAATTGGCGGCGGATGGTGTTGTGGCTAGTGGGGGGAGTGGTCATATGCACCGTCCTCATGGGCGTCAGCGTGCCGCTGGTCAAGGAGGAGTTCGGGCAGGTCAAGCGACAAGTCGTATTCTACGAAATCGGCAACGGCCTGCGCTCCTTGGGTTTAGACAACGGCCTGCGCTACCGATTCGGGGACGGTCCGCGTGAGCCTGTGCGCTTGCAGGGCGAGCGGGTGCTGTCGCAGACCGTCTACGACGAGGAGCAGTTCGCACAGGTCATGCAGCGGGCTAGGGGCGTGGATACACAGCGCTACCTGGCGGATATACTTCGGGTTGTGGACCGTCCCGAAGAAAGCGTCCAAAGCCGCATCGAACGCATTGTGGCTTTCGTCCAGCGGGGCATACTGCACGACCCTTTCGGGCAAACGCCGCTGGCCCATCCCGTCGTGGCCCTTGAATACGGGAGAGCCCCTTGTACCATCACCAACCAATATGTGCTGAAGTCCCTGTTGGCCAAGGCCGGTTTCGCCACCCGCGACGCGCAACTAATCCACCATTCCGTCTTGGAAGTCCGTGTCGGCGACCAATGGAAGGTGGTCGACGCCGATATGTTCGACCAGGCTATACTCGATGGCGAGGGGGCGCTGCCGGCCCTGGATTGGCTGCGGCAGCCGCCAAACTACTACCAGGTGGACCAGTACCCTCGCACAAGGGCGTTTTTCGATCGACCGGTCAATGCCGAAGGAGCCAGGGTCACTGGTCTGATCGATCCTGGGCGCAGTGAAGATTTGGGGTATCCGAGCTACCACTACGGGGCACCGCTTGAATTTCCTCCGAGCCGCCCGCGCCTGTTGCACCCGCATGTGCAAACAGCCACCGGCCACGTGGTTCTCTGCTGGGACAGAGTCTATGATCGAGACGGCGATTTACAGGGATACCGGGTGGAACTGGGGACTGCGCCCGGCCGCGATGATGCGGGGGTGTTTATTACCGACGAACCTTTTTTGCGCTTGGATTTGAACTATCCGGGGCGCTATTTCTATCGGGTCCGGGCGATGGACCGCCACCGGCGCTTCAATAGCCGCACCCACTACCTGGTTTCGGCGGAAGGGGTGGTTGTCTGGGGGACAGGCGAGGGAAGCCGCGTAGCGCAAGGTGAAGACTGCCACCGCGATCTCGCGGCGAATGCGGCGCCGGAGGGGATCGAATTGGTTGCGGCGGACGGAACCTACACCGAGCTTTTCGAGGTGGACTGGCGCGGTGGTCGGGGTTTGAGGATGGTCGACCTCAGCGATCCGTACAGTTCGGAAACTCTGCCTTTCAACACCCGATCGCGCACGGCGCAGCGCTACCGCAAAGGGTGGGAAGCGCCAACGGACGGCCGCGGCCATATCGCCTTCGACGTCGAACTAAAAAAAGCCGATTACGGCGGGACTGAGCCCATAGCGATTGTCGTAGTCGGCTTTCTTCAGGCGGGAGAAATCGCATTGCGGATCGCATTGGAAATACAGCCTGAGGAACACCTGCTGGTTTTGCAGGCGGTCGGCGCGGGGGCTGACAGGGCTCTGGCGGTGCGGGCACTGGGGCCGGATTATAAAACCTACTCTGTTCGTTTGGAATATGGGGACGGGGGGCTGTGGGGCGCTCTGGATGGAGAGGGCGCAAATGTAAAGACTGAGGTAGACGTAGGCCGAGGTTATATCGAGTTGAGGAGCAACGGCAGCGATCAGGTGGACTATGTCTTTGCGAATCTGAGCGTGGACGATGGTTGAACCAGGCGTCGATAATAGAGGCGAGTGCGAGGTGGTCTTTGTTGGCCAGCAGGCCGATGTTGGGACAATAGCCGGAGCCGTACGGGGACAGCGCGGAGGTCGTCGGGTCGTCGTCGCCGCCAGTCGCGGCGTAGCCGAGGAGGTCGGGGCAGCGGGAGTGGATTGCCGCAGCCTAGACGATTATATAAGTACCGGCCGCGAAGAAGAAATAAAAAAAGACGGCGGTCGACTGGCTCGATGCTTGGGCAAGCCAAAGCGATTGGGGCGGAAAATCGTTTAAAAGACTGGTCGAGGCGGAGGGGGTGGGATTGTGGTGGTTTATGCTGCCGGTGCTTGCTCCGGACGTATTGCGCTGCATACAACTCACCGAGGCGATATCGGCGATGATCGAGGCGGAGCGGCCCACCCGAATAAGACTGGTGGATGTAGTGGAGCGCAGGCCCTATCCGTTGCGGCTGGGGTTGGATGCCAATCTGCCGGGTAAGATCGCTGTCCTAGTCAGCCGCAGTCGGGGGGTCGCCGTTTGCGGGCTCAAGGCACCCGCACGACGGCGCTGGACCTGGCGGAGCCGCTACTGGTGCGCGCGCGTGGGGATGAAGGTCTATTTCGCCTGCGTCCGTCCGTTGATCGCCCGCTACCGGGTCTGGTTGACAGCTGGGCGGCAAGCCAGTTCGACGCCCGGGGGAGCGGGGACCGTCGCCCTGGTATCTTCTCCGGTATACTGGCGTCAAACGGTTGACGGGCGCGGCGAGCAAGTGTGCGACGACGCCATCGCCGGGAACTGCATGCGGGCTTTGGGCGAACGCGGTTACGACTTGCTGGGGATCGACGTGGATTTGGGATCGCCCAACCTGAGGCAGTTCGACGTATTGCGGCAGAAACGGGCTCGCGACGGCATGCGGTGGCGGGCGATAGAGTGCTTCAACGGCAAACCGGCGGGCACGGCCCGCCGCAGGCGCCTGGAGGCGCTGGGGAGGGAAGCGGGGGAGGAGGCGGTGCGCCACAGGGGGATGCCCTACAGCGGCCTCGATTTAGCGCCCTTGCTGGCGGGTCGCTTTGCCTATTTGTTCGATCGCTTCCTCGAAGACGCGCTCGGCTATCTCGATGCGCTCGAAGACATGATGGCGAGCGAAAAAATCGACCTGGCTGTAATCGTCTACGAAGAGGGACCTGCTGGTCGGGCCGCGACCATCGCCGGGCAGCGGCAGCAGGTGCCGACGCTGGCCCTACAGCACGGGACGCTGAGCAGCCCCTACGCGCCCGCGTACTACCTGCCGGCGGTCGCGGCCGGGGCCACCGGCGATCCGGAGGCCTGTCCGATACCCGACCTTACCGCAGTCTACGGGGCTCACACTCGCTCGATGCTGGTCGAATCCAGCGTCTATCCCGCAGACAGCGTCGCCGCGGTGGGGATGCCGGCCAGCGACGGGATCGTGGAGTTGGCAAATGCCACCACGCCCGAACAGGCGCGGCGCAAGCTGGGGCTGGCAGAGGAAGGTCCGTTGGTCCTGGTGGTATCCCAGCCCTTTTTTAATAGGGAGAACCGCGACTATTTCGCCTCCGAAGTGCTCGCGGCGGCGGGGCGTGTGTCAGAGGCTGCGTGGGCCGTAAAGTTGCACCCCAGCGAAGAAGCGGGGGCTTGGCGCCACTACATAGAGGGATCGGGGGTCGGGATGAGGGAGTTCCGCGGCGATTTGCACCTGCTGCTCAGCGCATGCGATGTCGTGGTGTCCTGGTATTCGACCGTGATTATAGAGGCGGTGCTTTTTGCGCGGCCGGTGATTAGCGTCAATATCCCCGGTTGCCTGGCACCGGAGGACTACCGACGGGACGGTCTGGTGGTCCAGGCCGGAGACGCGACCGATATCGAACGCCAGATTAGGGTGTTATGGCGCGGAGGCGAACGACGGGAAGGCCAGTTGCACAGGGGGATAAAGGGAGTGGAAAAACATGTCCACAAGCCCAACGAGGCGGCGTCCGAACGCGTAGCCGACCTGGTTGAAGCCTTGGCGCGCGAGGGACGGATCAAACGCAAAAAAGAAAAGGAACTCAAAGGTTAACGCGATGAAGGATGCATCCACCAACGCTGGCCAACCGGCCACCGAACCCGGGAAATTGCACCCGGGCGGCGTGCTAGCCCGCATGAAGGAACTCTACGTAGAACGGACGGCCGGCTACATGGACGAAGTCGACGGCGAAATGGAACTGAAGGAGAGTTGCGCCGAACGGGTGTCGTGTTATCTCTGCGGCGGGACCGGGGCTGAGCCCTTCCTAAAGGCGTCCGGGTTCAGGCACGTCCGCTGCCTCGATTGCGGCTTGGTCTACGTCAATCCGCGGCTGAGCGCGGAGCTCATTGAGGAGTTCTACAAGTCGGACGCCTACAATTACATGTTTGAAAACATGCTGATGAAGAGCGTCGATTATCGGGTGGAGGTGGTCGCGCGCAAGAAATTTGACGCGGTGGCCCGCTATTTCGCCGGATCCAGCCCCCGCTTATTGGACATCGGATGCGGGATCGGCGAGTTCCCGCACCTGGCCGCGCAGGCCGGTTGGCAGGTGGAGGCGGTGGAGTTCAGTCCGCGCGCCGTCGCATTTGCGCGCGAGCGCTTCGGTCTGATGGTGCATGAGCAGCCCCTGGAAAATTGTTCATTCGCCTCGGGGCAATTCGACGTCGCCACCATGTGGGGGGTCCTCGAGCATCTGACCGAGCCGCGGCAATTGCTCGACGGGATCCGCGATTACCTAGTGGCGGGGGGGTTGCTGGTGGTCGAGGTGCCGAGCTTCGACTGCCTGCTAGTGGAGTATCTCAAGGCGCACCCCGAACAGGCCGACCGCATCGTCGACGGCTGGGGCCACCTCATGCTCTTTTCGCTGCCGACCATCCGCCGGATGCTCGAAGACCAGGGTTACGAGGTTGTAGCAGAAGAGTCGCTGGGGTTGGATATTCAGACCATTCTTCGCTATGTGCAGACGAGCGACCCGGCCTTGTCGGATCATCCCGTTTTCCGGTTCTTGCGCGAGCACGGGCAGCCTTTACAGGACTGTATAGAGGCGATGCACAAAGCCGATATGATCCGGGTTTGTGCCCGCAGCCGCTGAGCGGGGTCAGCGGCCCAGGCCCAGCGCGCTAGCGAAGAAGTCCAGATCGCGGCGGGTCAGTGCGCCACAGGCCAAGAGCAAAACGGTATAGACCGCGATACCGGTAAGTATTGGCGGTATGAGCGTGTGCGGTTGTGTGCCGAACAGCCACGCCAGGCACAGGGCCATGCCAGTTGCGGCGATGGCGGTGCGGGCCAGTGCACCCCAAGGTATAGCATAGGGTACGGCGCGACGGGCGTTGGCGCTTGCTCCCAGGACATAGGCGAATTGGCAGCCGAGGGTAGCAATTACCGCGCCTATCACACCGATCACGGGAACCAGCACAAGATTCAGTATCAGGTTGGTTGCGGCCAAAGTCCCGTTGAGCCGGAACAGCTGCTGGGCTTGGCCTGTGGTGGCCATAAGGTCGCCACAGGGGATGCCGAATCCGAAGACAGCGAATCCCAAGGACAGCAATAAATAGTGCCAGTAGAGTGGACCGGGGCTCTGGTGGAGGAGCAATGAGAAGAGGGGCTCCGCCACCAGAGCGGTGCACGCTAGTGCGGGAAAGACGATTATCGCGCTGAAGCGGATCGTCTGGGCCATATAAAGACTGATTTTGTCATGCCGGCCTTGGTTCCATTGCGCCGAGATCGCCGGAAGTAGCACGGTGTGGATTGGCGAAGCCAGGGTGGTGAAAAGACTTGCGGCCGTGTAGGCTGCAGCGTACCCGCCGACAGCTGCGGGGCCGAGGAAGGCGTAGATAATTAAGCGGTCCGCCTGATCGTAGAGCCGGTAGAATAGAGAGTTGGGAATTAGGGGGATGGAGTAGGACAAATAGCCGGGCAGGGCTGCAAAATGGGGGCGGCCGAAGCCGTGGTTGGAGAAGATGCGCCCCAGGCTAATTGCCGTCAGCATGACACGAATACCACCCAGCGCCCATAGCGCTTCATGCAAGGGGCATGAACGCTGAAGCAGATAGGCGATAAGCAGGACTTCGCCGAAGTGCTGTGCCAGGCCGAGGAGCGAGTGGCTCAGCATCTGGCGGAAGGCGCGGAAATAGGCCAGAGCTACCCCTAGCAAGGAGGTCGAGACGAGTAGTAGCGCGATAGCCGAGGCATTGCGTTTAAGCGGGGCGAGCTCGGCGAAACGGCTGAGGAAATCGGCCGCTAGCCACATCGCGAGCGCGGCTACGCCGCTGCTGGCGAAGACGAAGAGGAAAATGGCGTAAAGGCCCCCGCGGACCGTCTCGCCGTCAAGCCCGGGGAGGAAGCGGATAAGCGCGCTGTTGAGCGAGAAAGTGATCCAGGGCACCAACAGGGCGATGGCTGCTGCCAGAAGCTCCCATTCCCCATAGTGGGCCAACGATAAGTGGCCGGTGATAATGGGCACGAGGATCAAGTTGCGCATACTGCGCACAAGATTGGCCGCCGCCGCAATGAGAACGTCGCGGCCAAACCGCTTCTGCGATGCGGAAGGGTCATTCATAGGGCGAAAGCTATGGGCGCGCGATCGGGGAGACAAGAAAAAAATTCCTACTCTTTTTAGACATCTAGCCGATTAATACTAGTAATACTGCGCTTGGCAACTGACATTGAGCATGCCCAGCTTGACGAATAGAGACTACACTAAAAGTCCAGTTTTTTATTATATTGTGGGTATGAGCTACCGAGATTTGACGAAACCTACGGGAAGCTTGGCTGGGTGAACTGGCCATCGCTTGGTTACTAAGTGTGGGCATGGGCTATTAATCACTGGCAAGGTTATTGCTGTTTATCCTCAATATTGCCGATATCCAAGCCTGAAAATGAACCGGCGATACAAAAGGAACGTATGTCGTTATTAGCTATTGACGCCCAACTCGAGCAACGGCGAAAGAGCTTGGCAACCTCCCTGCCGTTGGCTTTCCCCATTTCGCTGAATATCGAGAGCACGAACCTTTGCAACCTAGAGTGCTTCTTTTGCCCCCGGGAGGATAGTGCCAAGGGTGTCGGTTCGATAGACTACG
>JAYYUU010000080.1:0-5851 GCA_036343835.1 Candidatus Latescibacterota bacterium
GGTATCTCCCCTGGCGGCAGCTGGTAAAAGCGCGGCGAGGAGCAGGGCGGGAAAGGCGATTAGGAGCGGTCGGAACACGTGGGCGGGTCGCGGTGATGCCGCATCACTAAATACATGGGGGAAGCCGATTCGGGAACATAATGAGGTTTAAAGATAACAAGGATTCTTTTCCGCCGTCCAGCAAAGGCGACGCCGGAAGAACGGGCCAGTTCCCGGCGCAGGGGGTCCAAACCCATTATTGACAGTGCAAATTTTAGGGACTACTATCATAGATTGGGGTATCTGCCGCGATTGAGACGCATACCCAGCCTGCGATCTGCGGTGGCCGAGTATATATAAGGAGGACAGAAATGGCGGATTCTGCCAGCTTACACATCGGGGACCAGACGTTAGAGCTGCCCATCGTCGTCGGCAGCGAGGACGAAAAGGCCCTCGACATTTCCAAATTGCGCGCCGAGACCGGTTATATCACCATCGACCTGGGTTATGGCAATACCGGTTCGTGCCAGAGCGATATCACCTTTATCGACGGCGACAAGGGCATCCTGCGCTACCGGGGTTATGCGATTGAGGATCTGGCCGCGCACAGCAACTTTCTCGAGACGGCCTATTTGTTGATCTGGGGCGAGTTGCCCAACGCGGGTCAGTTGCAGGAGTTCAGCGGGCTATTTACCAAACACCAGATGCTGCGCGAGGGGATCAAGCACCACTTCAACCTCTTCCCCCCCAACTCGCCGCCGATGGCGGTGCTCTCCTCGGTGCTCAACTCCCTGGCGTGCTACTACCCCGAGTTGTTGGATATCGGGGATGAGGAGGCGTTCACCGAAGCGGCGGCCAGAATTATGGCCAAGGTCCGCACCATCGCCGCCTATTCCTATCGCCAGCAATTGGGGCACCAGATCGAGTATCCGCACCCCGACAAGAAATACGCCGAAAATTTCCTGCACATGATGTTCAGCCAGCCCTATAACGAGTTCCAACCCGATCCCGAACTGGTCAAGGCGCTGGATCTGATCTTCCTCCTGCACGCCGACCACGAACAAAATTGCAGCACCTCGACGGTGCGGATGGTCGGCAGCAGCGAGGCCAATCTCTTCGCCTCGGTGGCCGCAGGGGTCAGCGCGCTGTGGGGGCCTTTGCACGGCGGGGCCAATGTGGCGGTGGTCGAGATGCTCGAGCGCATCCGCGCCGAAGATCTCTCGGTCGGCGATTTCGTCGGCCAGGTCAAGGACAAGAAGGCCGGGATTCGCCTGATGGGCTTCGGCCATCGGGTCTACAAAAGCTTTGACCCCCGCGCCAATATCATCAAAAAGAGCTGCGAGGAGGTTCTGGCCCGACTCCATATCGACGATCCGATGCTCGACATCGCCAAGGAGTTGGAGGCCGTGGCGCTGGAGGACGAGTACTTCATCCAGCGCAAGCTCTACCCCAATGTCGAGTTCTACAGCGGCGTCATCCTCCGCGCCCTCGGCATTCCCAAGGAGATGTTCACCGTGATCTTCGCCATCGGCCGCATGCCGGGCTGGATCGCGCAGTGGTACGAGGAGAGCAAATCCACTAAGATCAGCCGACCGCGGCAGGTCTATACGGGGTCGGTAGAGCGTTCCTACCAGTCCATCGGGGAGCGTTCCTACCAGTCCATCGGGGAGCGTTCCTGAGCGCATGAGCAGCGAAGTGGAAGGAGAGGGGTCCTGCGAGCGGACCATCGGCGATAAAGACGCCGATAGCTTCTTCAAGCAGGATGGGGTGCAGGACGGCGCCGATCGCTCCAGACAAAAGAGCGTACTGTTGGCCGAGGATTCGACCATGGCCCGGGGCAAAATAGGGGCGATCCTCAAGCAGATTCCGCGACGTGATGATGCCGAACCGAGATGGCATTGCGACGCTGCGCGAGCTCAAGCGCGACAGCCAGGACGACGACACGCCGATCATCATGCTGACCTCCAAGGCGACTGCGACTAGATCCTCAAGGACGCCTCGGTCGAAGAGATCAAAGAACGCCTTTCCCCCCTACCTGGACTAAATCACCGGTAGTATCAGAAGCGACGCGACAGCTCGTCGCGGCCTCAGCCTGGGAGAAGGCTTCGAACATGCGTCGTTGTCGCTCGGAGTCGAGGCCGATGCCGGTATCGCGCACCGCAAAGTGCAATTCGACGGCTGCTTCGCAGCGCTGGCCCGCGACGCGGATGGAGACGCCGCCTTCTGCGGTGAACTCCAGGGCATTGCCCACGAGGTTGACGACGATCTGGCGCAAGCGCAGTGAATCGCCCCGCAGGATGTCGGGGACGCCGGCGTCGATTTTTAGCGGCAGGGCCAGATGGTTCTCGCTGGCCCTGGGGCCGAAGGTCTTGACGATATTCTCCATCGCCCAGATCTGCTCGCGCAGCTGGTGCAAGATAGTCTGTCCGCGTTTGTCGTAGCAGTTGTTGTTGACCTGTTCGACGCGCTAGCATTCTCTTTAGAATATTACAACCGAGAGAATCATCCGGAAATTCTCGCCATGCGAAAGGAGTAGCGAATGCAGCCCAGGATCAGCGCGCGCCACGGCGGCAAGGTCTCCGAAGAAACCAAAGAACACATCGCCAAGTCCTGCACCAAGCTCGAACACTATTTTGAAGGCATTCTCGCTTGCGAGGTCATCGTCGATAAGGAAAAACACGGCGACAAGGTGGAAATTATCGTCAAAGTGCCCCATCACACCTTTGCGGCGACGGCGGAGGCAGACAATCTCTACAAAGCGCTCGCCGACGCCGAGGCCAAGGTCGAGGTGCAGTTGAAGAAGCACCACGACAAACTCATGTCCCACCACTGAAGTGCGCTTCGCAAAGAGGCAAACGATCGGGCATTCGCAGCGAAGGTCCGGTTTTTTATCTCCTATCCGCGCCAACTGGTGCCATTGTCAGCAACTTCAGCTCTATCTATATTTTTGGGTGTATTTCTAGTTCCATCCCCTTTGGTCCAACTTACCCTATGATCGTTGGCATTCCGCAAGAGACTTGCGTCGGTGAAAAACGGGTTGCCCTGATTCCCGATGCGGTGTCGACTCTGGCAACCGGGAATGCGGAGGTCCTCGTCGAGCCTGACGCCGGCCAGGCGGCTGGATTCGCCGATGCCGCCTATGTCGAGCGCGGCGCGCAGATCGCCGCCGACCGCGCCGAGGTCTTCGCCCGCGCCGAAGTCGTATTGCAGGTGCGCACCTTCGGCGCCAACCCGGAGGCGGGGCGCGCCGATCTCGCCCTGATCCGCCCGGGGCAAATTTTGATCGGGGCTTCCGACCCCCTGACATCCGGTCCGCAACTGCGCGAATTGGCCGGTGCGGGCGCCACCCTCTTCGCGATGGAGTTGATCCCGCGCATTACCCGTGCCCAGAGCATGGATATCCTCTCGTCGATGGCCACCATTGCCGGCTATAAGGCGGTGTTGTTGGCCGCCGAGGTCCTGCCGCGGATGTTTCCGCTTTTGATGACGGCCGCCGGTACGCTGACGCCGGCCCGGGTGCTGATCATCGGCGCTGGGGTCGCCGGTCTGCAGGCCATCGCCACCGCCCGCCGCCTGGGTGCGGTAGTCCAGGCCTACGATGTCCGGCCGGCGGTCAAGGAGCAGGTCGAGAGCCTGGGTGCCGAGTTTATCGAGCTGGATATCGACGCCGGCGATTCCGAGGATGCCAGCGGCTACGCCAAGGCGCAGGACGAGACCTTCTACCGCCGCCAGCGCGAAGAGCTGGCCAAAGTCGCCGGGGCCAACGACGTGGTTATTACCACTGCGGCGATCCCCGGCCAGCAGGCGCCGCTATTGATCACCGCCGCGGCGGTACAGGGTATGGAGCCGGGGTCAGTCATCGTCGATCTGGCCTCCGAGCGCGGTGGCAACTGCGAGCTGACGCGGCCGGGGGAGACGGCGGTGGAAGACGGGGTCCGGATCATGGGGCCGCTCAATCTGCCGGCGACCGTGCCGCACCACGCCAGCCAGATGTATTCGCACAATATCGCGACCTTCCTCCAGCATCTACTCTCGGAGGAGGGGTTGCAATTCGACCTGGAAGACGAGATTGCGCGGGAGACCCTGGTAATGCGCGATGGCAGGATCGTCCATCCGCGCATCCGCGACAGCGGCTCCGCAGGAGGCGATTGATGGAAGTGCTGGTCGCCGCGCTGACGGTCTTCGTGCTGGCCGTCTTCGTCGGCTTTGAAATCATCACCAAGATCCCACCGACGCTGCACACGCCGCTGATGTCGGGGTCCAACGCGATCTCCGGCATCACCCTGATCGGCGCGTTGCTCTCGGCTGGCTCCGAGCACGCCGCGCTGTCGACCTATCTGGGATTGGCGGCGTTGATTTTCGCCACGATCAACGCGGTCGGCGGATTTATGGTGACGCACCGCATGCTGGGCATGTTTAAGAGGCGGGACTAACGCGATGGCCAATGCGACGCTGATCAATTGCGCCTATCTGGTCGCCTCGGTGCTCTTTATTTTTGGTCTCAAGGGGTTGACCCATCCGCGCACGGCGGTGCGCGGCAATTTGCTGGGGGCGCTGGGGATGTTGCTGGCGGTGGTCGTCACCCTGCTCGACCAGCAGATCCTCTCCTACGAATACATCATCATCGGCATTGTGGTTGGCGGCTTGATCGGCGCGGCCTTCGCCGTCAAGATCCCGATGACCTCGATGCCCGAATTGGTGGCGATTTTCAATGGTTTTGGCGGTGGTGCCTCGGTGCTGGTGGCCGGTGCGGCGCTGGTCGAACACGGCGCTCTTTCGCATCAGTTCACCATTTCCTCAGCGGCCTCCGGTCTGATCGGGGCGGTGACCTTCTGGGGCAGTATCGTCGCGTTTTTCAAGCTGATGGAAGTGCTCAAGGGAATCATCCAGTTTCCCGGCCAGCAGTTTGTCAACGGGTTGCTGAGCCTGGCTTGCGTGGGGTTGAGCGCCTGGCTGGCGCTCGATCCCGGGTCGTTGGACCCCTTCTGGATCATGATCTGCGCGGCCTCGCTATTGGGCGTGTTGCTGGTGGTGCCGATCGGCGGGGCGGATATGCCGGTGGTCATCGCCTTGCTCAACTCCTGTTCGGGTCTGGCGGCGGCGGCGACGGGCTTTGTGCTCGACAACAATGTGCTGATCATCGCCGGCTCGCTGGTCGGCGCCTCGGGGTTGATCCTGACCCAGGTCATGTGCAAGGCGATGAATCGCTCTCTGGGCAATGTATTTTTCGGCGGAGTTGGTGCCGAATCCGCTGTCTCGGGCGCCAGCGACGACGAGATCTACGCCGGTAAAATCAAGTCGACCTCGGCCGAGGAGGTGGCGATGCTCTTCGACACCGCTCGCCGCGTGGTGGTGGTGCCCGGCTATGGCATGGCCGTGGCTCAGGCGCAACACGCGGTGCGCGACCTGGCCGATTTGCTCGAAGCACGCGGGGTGGAGGTCGAATACGCGATCCACCCGGTGGCGGGTCGGATGCCGGGCCATATGAATGTGTTGTTGGCCGAGGCCGAGGTGCCCTACGACAAGTTGGTCGAGATGGACCGGATCAATCCCTCCTTCCAGCAGACCGATGTGGCGCTGATTATCGGTGCCAACGATGTGATCAACCCATTGGCCCGCGATGCGGATTCGGGGCCGATTGCGGGGATGCCGATTCTCGACGCGGACAAGTCGCGGACGGTGGTGGTGATTAAGCGGAGTTTGAGTCCGGGTTTTGCGGGGATTCCGAATCCGCTTTTTGCGGCGAAGAATGCGTTGATGTATTTTGGCAGCGCGAAGGAGGCGGTGTTGGATTTAGTGGCTGCCGTAAAAGAGGGGTAATAATGCGGTGGACGGCCGGGTCATGGGGTATACCCGTCGCTCATTCTCAGGC
>JAYYUU010000081.1:0-5584 GCA_036343835.1 Candidatus Latescibacterota bacterium
CCCAACATCGGCCCCAGCGGCCCTCGGTCCGACCAACCGAGCAGGACCGCGCGCAATAGATCGCCCGAGCGCGGTACGACGACATTGGCCGCATAACAAATCGCCACCGCCAGATAGGTCGCCACATAGCCGATATGCGCGGCAAAGCCGCGCATCATCAACCGCCAGCGCCAGGTCCGTAGCCCGATCCGCAATAGCGTAATGACCACTATCGCACCGAGACTCTCGGGCGATACTTCCCGCACGGCCCGCCACAGCGCAGAAAATTCGACGCCGGCAAATGCCAAGTGGCTAAAGAGCACCGTCAGGCCGAGGCTCAACGCGTATTGGGCAATTCTTTTCATGCTCTCAATTCTGTCGATACGAGTAAGGCCAGACCGCTTGGTCTACGACTGGCGAGTCCGTACATTATCCCGCGCTTATCAGCCCGTCTCCAGGGCGCTTTCCAAGATGGCCCCAAATCCAAATTTCGACCAGTGAGATTTTAATTATGACCGACCGCCCCAATATCCTCTTCTTGCATTCCGACGAACACTCCTACCGCTTTCTCTCGTCCCGCCCCCGCGCCAAAGGCGGCGAGCCTTGTCACACCCCAACCCTCGACGGCCTCATCGCCCAGGGGGCCCACTTCGACGCCACCTATTGCCAGATGCCGCTGTGCTCCCCCAGCCGCATATCCATGCTCTGCGGCCGGCACTCGCACCGCTGCGGCGCCTGGGGCAATGGCTCGATCCTGCCGCCCGATGCACCGACCTTCGCCGCGCACCTCGGCGACCACGGCTACGCCACCTGCACCGTGGGTAAAATGCACCTGGGTGGCTCGCGCCAGCTCGCCGGTTTTCAGCACCGGCCCTATGGCGATTTTGGCGGCCCCTGTGCGCACCAACCCGACCCACTCGCACCCTCAACTACCGACACTATGCGCTCGCGCACCGTCGACGCCGGCTTGAGCCAGGTCCCCGAATCACTGCTCCAGGAACAAATGGTCGCCCGCGAATCCACCGCCTGGCTGCGCCAGCAACGGCACCAAAATTCCGACCAGCCCTGGCTGCTCTACGCCTCCTTCAGCCGCCCGCACTTCCCGCTGACCGCGCCTAGCCGCCACTTCGACCGCTACTATCCAGCAGGAGTTACTCCGCCCCGTGTACCGCGCTCAGGCGACAGCGCCGACCACCCGATGACCCTTGGCGCGATCAAGGGCTTCCGTACTGAGGAAATCGACGAAGCGGAGATGCTGCAAGCCCGCGCCGCCTATTTCGCCTGCGTCGACTTCCTCGACGAAATGCTGGGCGACTTCCTCGCCGTCCTCGCACGCGACGGCCTGCTCGACAATACCGTCATTATCTACACCTCCGACCACGGCGAGCTCTGCGGCGAGCATGGCCTGTTCTGGAAAAATACCTGGCACGAAGCCTCGGCGCGCGTGCCATTGATCATCTCGACACCCGAGCATCGCAATGGCGAGCTGCCCGCGAGCGAAATTGCCGCCCCAGCCAGCCTCGCCGACCTCTACCCCACCCTCTGCGGTCTAACCGACACGCCATTGGCCGACCATCTCGACGGCGTCGACTTAAGCCCTGCGGTGCGCGGCGACGCCTGCTCCGCCCAGGAAAATCGCCCCGGCGTCATCACCGAATCGGTCGTGCCGCGCTGGGGTCCGGGCACCGAATTCCGCCTAATCCGCAACGCGCGCTACAAATACGTAGCCTTCCGCGACTGCGAAGATCTGGCATTCGATTTGCAAGGAGATCCAGACGAGCAGGTAAATCTGGCGGATAGTGCAGAGGGGGATGCAGCGCAAGAGCTAAGGCAATTAAAAGATGCGGTGCTGGCCGATTTCAGCTTCGACGAGGCAGAAGCCCTGCGCAAACGCCAGGTCGCCGAGCTCCGCGAACAGTTTCCCACCCGCGTCGAGTGCCGCACGCCAAATCAGATTTTGCGCGGCGATGGCAAACTGGTGGAGGCGGATGGAGCCCTGTATGATGGCGAAATTATAAGCGAAAATACAGCGGGTGATTTCACTTGATTTTTACCCGCAGGGAATATTTCACGACGGCAGTCCCCGCGTCTGATTATCTCTAAAGCAGATACAGACCGCAAAGGAGACCTGCCATGCTCTTGCTCGTCCTCATCCTCCTCGCCCTCCCCCTCCACGCCGACATCTACGACCGCCTCTCAGAGTTGCCCCGCCATTTGCGCTCGGGCGGCGTGCCCCGCGACGGCATCCCGGCGATGACCAATCCCGAAGCCGTCACCCCGCAAGAGGCGCGCTACCTCTCCGATTCAGACCTGGTCCTCGGCGTCGTCATCAACGGTGAATCGCGGGCTTATCCGCACAACCTCGGCTGGAAACACGAAATAGTAAATGATCGACTCGGCGGCCAGTATATCTGCGTCACCTTCTGCCCGCTGACCAGCACCGGTCTGGTCTTCGACTGTACCGCCCCCGACTCTTCGCAAATCGAACTCGGCGTCTCGGGGATGCTGATCAATAGCAATCTGGTAATGTACGACCGTCGCGACGAGGAGACGCTCTACCCGCAGATGATCTACGCCGGCATCAGCGGCCAGCACCACGGGCAGCGCCTGACGCTGCTACCCGTGGTCGAGACCACCTGGGGCCTGTGGCGCAACATGCACCCGACTACCACCATCGCCCAGGCGGCGACCGGCCTCGACCACTATCCCTCCTATATCCAAAAGCTCTACCCCCTAGAGACCTATCGCCGCTATCCCTACGGGGACTATCGCCGCGACCACCAGATGATTATTTTTGACCCCACCACATCGCGACCGAGCGAAAAACTGGCCGCCAAAGAAATGGTCCTGGGTTTGCAATCGGCCAGCGAGAGCAAGGCCTATCCCTTCGGCAAAATGCCCGACAACGCCGCCATCAACGACCGCGTCGGCGACCAGGACCTCCTCGTGATTTACGACCGAGAAACCAACACCGCGATCCCCTATAACCGGGTTGTCGGCGATCAGGTCCTGACCTTCCGCGCGCTCGATCGCCAGGGCGATTTGCCTCTGAATTTTAAAGACCAGGAGGCCGGCAGCGAGTGGAATATGCTCGGCCAGGCCCTATCCGGACCGCTCAAAGGCTCACAACTCAAGCAATGGCCAGCCTATAATTCGATGTGGTTCGGCTGGTCGGCCTACTGGCCGGAAACCAAATTGTGGAATGGCGAGGGCATCCTGCCTCCGCCTTAAAAAGGAGTTCTCCGTGCACGAAGTCCCCCAAGGCAAAATCACCCGCATCGAAAAATGCATCCTGCGCGGCATCCGACCGCGCACCATCGGCTACAACGCCCGCATCCCCACCCACGGCTCCAACGTCACCGACCCCGTCGTCAAAATCCACACCGACAATGGCGCCTGGGGCCTGGGCTGGTCGCGCATCGGTACTGCAGCGGCCCGCGAGCTACTCGGCAAAGAAATCGACGAACTCTTCCAACTCCCCGAAGGCAGCCTCGCAGCCGGCCAGACAATCGACCTGGCGCTGTGGGACCTGGTCGCCCGGATGATGGATCTGCCGCTCTACCGCCTGCTCGGCGCCCGCGGCAAGCGCCAGGTCGAAGTCTACGACGGCTCGATCTATATCGACGACCTCGAAGCTACCGATGAGGGACAGGTCAAAGACCTCTTCCGCGCCGAAGTCGCCACCGGCCACCAACACGGCTATCTAAACTTCAAGATCAAAATCGGCCGCGGTGCCCGCTGGATGCCCATCCTCGAGGGCTTAAAGCGCGACGAACTCGTCATCCGCACCGTGCGCGAAGCCGCCGGACCAAAGGCCAAGGTCCTTATCGACGCCAATATGGGCAATACCCTCAACACCGCCATCGCCCTATTGGACGCCTGCGCCGACGTGGGTATTTATTGGTTCGAAGAGCCCTTCGCCGAAGACGCCCCGCTCAACCAGGCGCTCGTGGAGCACATCGTCGCAAACGACTGGGACACCCTTATCGCCGACGGCGAATTCTCCCCGCCGCCCAACTTCTTCGACATGGTGGAAAAGGGCCTCATCGACGTCGTCCAGCACGACTTCCGCTTCAAAGGCTTGACCTGGTGGCGCGAGACCGCAGCCCACCTCGAGCAATGGGACGTGCTCTGCGCCCCCCACTGCTGGGGCTCCTATATCGAGCGCTATCACCACGCCCACTTCGCCGCCTCGACCCCCAACTACTGCCTGCTCGAAGCCGCGCCGGCCAGCATGCCGGGGCTTATCGAAGACGGCTGGCAACTCAAAGACTCGATCCTCCACGTCCCCGACACTCCCGGCGCCGGTCTCGACATCGACCCACAGATTTTCGCCCAGGGTGTGGAAGATCCCGACGGCTTCAGCGTCAGCCTCTAAAGGGAAAGGACCATGACTACAACCGAACGCGTATTTCCCGGCGCCGACTGGAAAGAAAAAACCCGCAACGCGACGCGCGGATCCGCGAGATTCTGGGCTGGATCGTCGACGCCTTAAAAGACTAACGCGGCTGCCGGTCGTCGCACCGGCATTTCACCTAGCAATGCAAAAGGGCCGGTTTCCCAGTGGAAACCGGCCCTTCTTATCCTCTGCATCCATTTTACCGCTCGAGCCACCCCGGCAAGCGAATCCCCTCCGACTTGCGCCACGCGGTCAGATATAGCGAAGCCGTAAAACGCACCGCCGTCCGCGCCCTGTCTTTGGCAAGCGCCTGGACCTGGGCATTGCTCTCATCTTCCCACTTCCCCATCAACCCATACACTTCTTCCACCAGCCCATTGCTCTCCTCAATCTGCTCAATGACGCTCCCCATCAGCGAATCAAAGGCCGCCACCTCCTGCCCCGCCGCCAGATCCCGCGCCGTAAACCCCAACCGCTCCACCGACGAATCCACCTGCTCGTGAATCCCCTTCCCCACCACGGTCCCGTCCTGCTGCTTTTTACCGTTGAAGTGCACCGTCACGTGTAAAGGCTGGCAGATATCCTCGGCATAGTGGGCGATAAATCCCGCATAGACCAAACACTTCTGCTGCACTGCCTCATTGTCCGGCCACTTGCGATGCTCGGCAAAGGCCACCGCCAACCGCTCCGTCCACTCAGTTATCGCATAGGGCACCAACCCCACCCGCTCCGGATCGAGCTCCAATTCCTGGCACAGCGCGATAAAGTCATAGCGCTTGGCCGGAATCGCTCGCCCCTGCAAATACTCCAAATCAAAATAGTGCTCCCCATGCTCGGCGTGATTCAATGTCGACACCCCCCGATTCATGAACAAATCGGGATCAAACACCACATTACTCGCAACCCCTCCACCCTCTCTAAAAAAAGCCGGCACTTCCTCCGGCAAAGCCAACACCGCCCCCTCCGTCAAAATCCCATGCCCATCCCCCCACCAGCCCTCGGCCGGCACGCCCAACAAGCACACGACCGCTACAACTATCCCCCCCACTATTCTAAACATTTGCAATCCCACCCTTTCTCTTTACAATTTACCACCGATTAAAAGTCTTACTATTAGACATTACAACTACCAAGGTCGGGTAGCGGGTATTCCCCGTGAGCGGCTTGCTGTTCCCCGTAGCCGCAGGATAGCGGCGTAGGGGAATA
>JAYYUU010000082.1:0-11163 GCA_036343835.1 Candidatus Latescibacterota bacterium
ACGCGATATAAACGACAGTGGTCATAAGCGACTCCCGCCCGATCTAAAACCTTGCGGCCCCGCGCCAGAATCCCGGCTTCCTGGTCGGGGCTTTCCAGCCGACAGACCGCAAGGCGCAACGCCCGCAGCAAATTCCGCCCATCGGCAGCAGCAGCAACAATATCTTTATGCATGGGGTCTATCCCCTTCCTTCCACACCTCGGTTGTGGACTGTTCAAGCGACCTGGACTTCCCCACCGCTCCAAATATGGCGCACCGCCCCCTGCAATTGCCGTACCTGTTCCTCATACCCCAGATTTCTGAAGAGCTCTGACGCCGCACTCCACATCGCAATCACCTGGGTCGTCTCCCCCCGTCGCACCGCTGTCTTGCCCAAGCCCACAGAGACCTGTCCCCGACCGCGTTCATCCCTCAGCACTTCGTACGCCCCCCAGCGCGCGACGATATAGCCCTTCGATTTTGTCGGCCTACGAGCCCGTTGTCGGTTCTGACTTCCACCAGGGTCACGGGACGAATGTGGATCCATTCGGAGCAGCAATTGCGGTAGGGGAGTTTGACCCGGTAGGCGAGATTGTGGGTGATGACATCGGTGATTTTCATTTCAGCTCCAGGTTTCAACGGTGCGAACGCACCCGATCCTCCGGGCGCCCCGCCACCCACCGGTTGTTCCATTCCGGCAGATAGGAACGTTCCGCGAATGCACCATCCAACAGCGGTACGGTTTCGATATCGATCCCGCCATCGCTGACCCGTACCCGCCTCAGTTCGTTCGGATACTCGATAAGCGCCCCGGTCTGACAATACAGAATGCCGTCCTCAATAAGGCAGTCATGGAAGTGCCTGTGGCCGTAAAAGAAAGCCTTGACACCAGGGGCCTTTTTCAACATGCCCTTCAGCGACCGTCCCCACGGGGTGTCGCTGTCTGGCGAGAAGGTCACCGGGCGTTCCTCCACCGGTTTGCCGTGGGGCATCGTGCCAACGGGATATTGTCGGCGCATGGCCATCGCCAGGTGGGTGAAGCAGATGGTGGGCACCGAGCCGTCGCCCTCGAGTTCCTCTCGCAGCCAGTCGAGTTCGAAATCCGGGACGCAGATGGCCGTCACCTCGTCCGGGGCAGACCAGTTGTAATGCCCCTTGACCGAGCCGTCGCGGTAGACCCAGTAGGCCGAGTCAATGAGCAGCATGCGCCAGCCGCCGACGCGGAAGGCGCGATAAAATACAGGGGCCGGTAAGCCGAACAGTTCGGCGAGCTGGGAGCGCGTAGACGGGTGATAGGTGTCGTGATTGCCCGGGACGAAGTAGCATGGACAGTTCAAACGCGATAGAATCGCTGCCGCACGGCGGCAACTGGCGCTATCGCTGCGGTCGGTCAAATCACCGCAGTGGATCGCGAAATCGACGGACAAGGCGTTGATCGCATCGACGGCGGCGGTGAGTATATCGGCTGAAAGCCCCCAGAGATTCTTGTTCCAGTAGTCGCCTTCTGTAGCATCGAACCTCAGGTGGGAGTCGGTCATCACCGCAAAGTTAAAGTCGGTCATACTACCTCGGTTTGTATCTCGACCCGCACGATTCGATGGCCACCCGGCTGAAATTCGTTAAACGTGCCCTCCTGGTAGCATATTCGAAAACGATCCGCGGCCAGTGGCTGCAGGTTGCTATAGCCCCCCGTCTGCCCCTCATATACCACCAGTGGCTCCGACCACTCCTCGCCCGCACCATCCCAGCTTGCCGCGATGTGCATATGCGATCTGGTGCCGTAGCTACAGACCAGCACGCCGTTTTGCAAAAGCAGCAGCTGGGGACATATTCCCGGGCGGACCAGCTTGCGCGGCGTGCTCCAGGTGCGTCCACCGTCCGCCGAACGGACTTGCAGCATCGGCGAGCAGCGGATGACCGCGAGCAACTCGCCGGACGGCAACAGGACCATACCCGGTTCGCGCGGTTCCCCGACCTCGTCAAACACCTCGTCGCACAGCGCCGTCACAAACCTGAAACTGCGTCCGCCGTCGATCGACTCGGCGACGCCGGCGATGGTTTCCCGCGCATTTCTTTCGCGGGTAATAATGCCCCAGACCAGGCGACCATCGGGCATCGCGACCGCCAGCCCCCACAGCGTGATCAGGTGAGAGTCTGCTGAGAATGGCATATTGCTGACCGGAGCGTGGTGTTTGGTCCACGTGGCCCCCTCATCGGCTGAGCGCAAAATAATAGCCGTGCCACCGGTCGTGCCATCCTGGCTCTGGTGCAACCCGGTCATCCGGGAGCGATAGCTGATCAGACTGCCGTCCTCGAGCCGGGTTACAAAGAACTGATACAAAAAGGGCTCAGCCGTCATGCCCATCCACGGCAGCCAGGTTTTGCCGCGATCCCGCGACTGGACGCATTGGACGCGATTCCCGGCCGAATCAAAAAGCGTCTCGTGGTGGGGGCCTTCGCGGTAGGTCATATACCAGATCCCACTGGCCGACTCGTACAGATACGGAAAATGCAACTGTTCGTCCGGGATGCCGTAGGTGCCCGGGTTGGCCATCAGGACCTCGCGCTCCACTACTTCTAGGCTGCCCCCGGTCTCTGTCAATCCGTCCCCGGGCTGTACCGAAAACGCGCTCGACTCGCTCATGGTGCATCTCCTGTCTATCAGTTCAACAAGCGCCTGGGTCGATCGTCCCGGCACGCTGGTCCTCGTTCCAAGTAAGCCGAATCGATATCGAGGGCTGTCCAGTCGCGTTGTCGATAGAGCTAAGCGGAGCGAACGCGGTAGGGCTGCGGATAGGCCGATGTCTTTCATCGCGTAGTTGCCATAGCCTGGTTTCATGATCAGCAAGCCGGCTGAGGACGCGCTACAATTCGGGCGGATACTCCAAGTCAGGCCCCTCTGCCAGTGGATAGAAGGCGAAGATAAACCGTAAGTCTTCGTTGCCGGAGTTGCTCATCTGATGTCTCGTTCCCGGAGGAATGAATACCGCGAAGCCAGGACCGACCATCACCTCATCGCCCTCCACGCCAAAGACGCCCTGACCCGACTGGACGTATAGGACCTGTTCGACATTTTCGTGGCTGTGCGGAGTGCCGCTTGCTCCCTTAGCATAGCGGGCTACGCCCAAACCCATCGTCTTTGGGCCGACTCTCGCGGGCTCAATCAGTAGCGTTGACATTTTTCCGTCGCGCTTGACAGTTCTGCCCTTGCGGACATTGACCACCGTCGCGTCACGGCCCGGCACGCCTTGCTCGAGTTCCTTCTTCGACTGCATTCTGTAGGTGCGTCGTTTGTCCAAGGCACCGAAGAAGACAAAGGGCTCGTCTCCATCGCACTGATAAGTATGCCACGCATCGACCGGCATGTGGATGGCCGTGCCCTGGTCCATAGCATAGGACTTGGCGTTGACCCAGATTATGCCTTTGCCCTGGACGGTGTACTCGACGACGTCGGTGTTGGGATGGGAGTGGGGCTCCGTCGGGGCTTTGCTGCCGAATGTGTACATGCCACAGGCCATATTGCCCGAATCAAAAAGGGGCCAAGAACCTCTGCTGAGCTTTGATTGGTCAACCAGGCACATCTCAACTTCCTTACCCCCCTTTCCCTGCCGCCAGGTCTTTTGGATATAAAGCACGTTTTTCCTTCGGGTGACCTTACATCCCCTCTTTTGCCATTGCCGCTGCTGCCGTTTGGCAATCTCTTCGCTCTTGTATTCCCGTTTCTCGCTCGCGGCCATAAAGCCCTCCGTTGATTTTTATCTGCAACCCCCTTCCGGCTGCGCATAGGCGACGCCGTAGCGGGTTTGTAGCTAGCGGCCTACCAGCTCGAAACCCGGCGGCCTCTGTTGGGCACCGGCGGACTGATGGCCACGCCTCCGCACAAATGCGACTCGTACAGGCCGAAGCCGATCTCCTGGCTGATGGTGGTCACCCGCAGATTGCTGCGCCCGGTCTGGCCGGTTTTGATAGCCTCTACCAGGTCCCGAATGATATGCGCCGTACCGCTGCGCGGCGCCAGCTGCTCGACCGGCACTTCGTCCAGCGCGCCCGACGCTTGGTCCCGGCGACGCACCCGTATCGCTTCGCCATCGTTGATGATGCGGATACTCCCCTCGGCACACACCAGTTCGCTCTCCCGGCACACACCGGTGTAGGCCACGTGAGCCCAGGTCCCGTTGTCGAACTCGATCAACGCCGAGCGCAGCGGCGCGTCTTTGACGAACTCCATGCCGCTGGCGTCACCCTCGGCCGGGTGGAGTTGCGAAATAATCCCCTGAATGGATACCGGCTCTGGATCGCCCAGCAGGTAGAGGAGGAGATCAATAAAATGTCCTTCGAGGGCTTTGCCCTCAAAGCCCAACACGGCTTTGACCTCGCCCAGCGCGCCGCTTGCCGCTATGGTGCGCGCCTGTTCATAGGCGGCCCAGTGGCGGTAAATGGGACCGTACTCGAGGTGGACATTATTGCGCTCGAAGGCCTGGCGGATAGCATCGGTTTCCACCAGCGACATACACAGAGGTTTTTCCGCGTAAACCCCACGCACCCCGTGGTCTGCCGCGTAAATCATCTGCTCCGCATGGTGCTCCGGCCGGGTGGCGACACTGACTATCGCGAGATTTTCCCCATCGATCATCTCGCGATAGTCCGCGTAGGTCCGCACATTCCACCGCTTGGCAAAGGCCTGCAGCCGCACCGCATCGACGTCGCAGGCGGCGACGACTTCGGTCTCGTCCACGGCGGCGTACCCGGCAGCGTGCGAGTAGGGCAGCATCAGGCCGCCTCGATAAGGCCGCTCTTTCCTGCGCGCTAGCTGTTCGTCTTCAATAGTGTCGGCCATGCGGCCGCACCCGATAATACCAACGCGATACATATTATTTCCCTGGTGAAATTCCCTGCTATTGCAGGGGTGAAAAAGGAGCGGGATATAGAATTTTATTAACCTGTCGCACCGGCTTGACCGGACTGGGAGGCGGCCATATATCCCGGGCCCGCACTTCCTCGCGGATCCGCAGCCGTTCCTCAAAATTTGCATACGCCCACAGGTGGATGAAATTGTCGAGTCCGCCGCACTCCGCGTACCAGCAGCCCACCAGGGGTGAGAATTTCTCGCGCTCGTCTATGCGGTTGCCCCACCCCTCCAATACTGCCGGTATGGCCTCGGCTGGATAGGTGTAAAGCCGCATTTCGTACAGCGGCCCCATAGACCCTGCGCCGAGCGGCCTCATAAAGGGCGCCGGCTGGTAGATCTGCGAGACCATATCCACGATGAGTTCGGCCGAATCGGGCGGCCACTTCGGATTTGGACCGGCTTCTGCTCGCTGGCGAAGCTCAGCCCTTTGTTCGAGGTTTTCGTAGGGCCATATGGCAACCATCTGGTTGAGCGGACCGACTTCGGTATACCAGTGCCCGCCAAGTGGAGAAAATTCCTGCCGACCGGGCAGTTTTTCGCCAAAGCGCTTCCAGTATTCTTGCAGGTTGTTCGTCTTGAGGTTATATGTCCGAACTTCGCAAATCACGGCAGATGCTCCTGGTTTGGTTTACTCATGTTTCGGCTGAGGACAATAGATCTTCGACGATGAAGAAAGGTGCGATGTGTCCTAATGTCGGCATGTCGAGGCGCCTATCTAGTGGGCGCTAATTTATTCTCGCCCGGATTTGGGGGCAAATTTCGTTGTCGCGCGATGTCTTCGTATCTTTTGGCCTACCCTCATACCTGGGAGTCGTCTCATGGGCATCGTTCGCCACGTATAGCACTGGTTGGGTCGCTCGGGTCCGAGCCTGGTGGTCAGCGACGTTGTGCCCGATGACCATTACTTGCGCCAGTGGCGCCGATACCTTTCCCTGGGAAGCGATGGCCGCAGCGGTGGATCGCCACTTCGCTACCCACTTTCCCGAGGAAACACACCTGGGTCGACCGCCGGTCTCGACCCAGGTGTTGCTGGCTTTGGAGATCCTCAAAGCGGAGCTGTCCTGCTCCGATGAGCAAATCTGCAGCCGCTTGCGCACCGACTTCGCGGTGATATATGCCTGCGGTCTGGAGCGGGTCCACGCGGATCGGCATCAGAGCCATTTCGTACTCCCCGAGATGTTGGCGCACTTTCGCCGCCGTCTGGACAAAACGCTGATGGCCGAATTGCTCCAGATCCAATCGACGGCGGCCAGGGAGGAAGGACTGGTGAGTCCGTCTCATCTGGTGGTCGATATCTTTGCCAGTGAGCAAGGCAACCAGCGGGTCAATGACGCGGCGACCCTCTACAAGGCAAAAAAAAGTCCTGAGTGTGGTCGAAAAGATCGCGTGCCATCTGCCTCGGAAAGCCCTGCAACGCGATGCCCAGCAGGTCCATCAGCAGCTGAAGAAAGTCATGCGCACCTGCGGTCGACAATGTCGCGGACAGCATCGCCTATTGGTCCAGTGGATAGCGCCAGACCGAACGCCAGTTTGCTGGACGTAGGGCAGTCGGCGGGGCCGTTAGCGATCAGCGCGGCGCTGTATCTGCAGGAGGAGGCCGCCCTGGAAAGCGGTCCACCGCAACGGCTCCAAGCCCATCTTCGACAAGCCGCCCAGCACTACGAGCCGAGAGCCGCTGCACGCAAAGGGGATTCTTACCACGGGCATTCCGTCGACGACCGATCCGTTGCCGCGGACGGCTTCTCCCCAACAGGGGCGCGCTGTCCAGCAGAGCATGCCCTTTCCTCATAGCCCTTCGGCGCACCAGATCCAGGTGGCCACCGCCCACTGGCCTGCCGAGGAGGAGCGCACCTCAAATACAAAGGACCTCGGGGCGCGGTGATTCAGGTTTCGACCGCTATTCTGGCTCACAAGGCGGCCACGTTGACGCGCATCCTGCAGAATCGACTCACCCAACGAGCGCAGCGATACCGCCGATGGTTTCGATTGAGACCGCCTAAACCCTTGGAAAACAACAATACAAAAAATTAGTAGCGACTATCTATACAAAATCCACCATTTATTACAACAAAAAAGGCCCGCCGAATCATCGGTGAGGCTTTCATAATATTCAGATTGTGAATATCACCATTCGAATATAACCCCCAACGCCTCCTCTGGCCGTCCCGCCAGGGTCTCATAGGCCACTTGACATTGCTCGGGCGCAAATCGATGCGTAATCAGATCGCGCACCGCCAACTTGCCCTGCGCCATCAGCTCCAACAAGAGCCGTCGGTCGCGAGCTTTGGTCCAGGGATAGTAAACATGGTCTCGTTCGGGCGTCAGCGGTTGGAAGGCGCCAATGAGGTCGACCTCGCGCAAATGCACATCGCGCATAAAATCCATCTCCACCGTGCCCCGGGGCGACCCCAACGCGACGACCCGCCCACCGGTGCTGGCCAGTTGTACCGCGAGCGGATAGACCGCCGGCTTACCCGTCGCCTCGATCACTACCCGAGCTCCATCGTCGACACAGTGATCGCGCACGGCCTGTACGATATCGTCGGTAGTCGTCGGATCAATAGCCAGATCTGCCCCGCGCCGCAGCGCATGCGCCAGACGCCCCTCGTCCAGATCCACTGCAATCACGGGCATGGCCCCGCTCAACCGAGCGAGCGTCAGCGCCAACTGACCGACGATCCCCGCCCCCAACACCACCAGTGACTCGCCGAGCGTCAGACGCCCCTTGCGCACCGAGCGGATGGCGATCGCCGCCATCACCAGATATACCGCATCCTCCCAGTCAACGCCGACGGGGATGCGATGGTAGTTTTTGTCGAGAATTTGGTGACTGGCGTGGCAGCCCTGAGCGGCGACCCGGTCCCCAACCTCGACGCCTTCGACATCGGGTCCTTTGGCGATCACCGTCCCGGCACTGCAATAGCCCGTGGGATGGGGATAATCAGAGATGCGACCCGGCTCGGCGCCGTGCAACCACACATAGAGCTCCGTGCCAACGCTGACGGCTGTGCAGGCGTTTTCGACCAAGATCTGACCGTCGGCCGGATCCGCCAACTCGACTTCGGCGACCTCGATTTGCGCCTTGTCGGTGCAGTGCAGACGCCGGACTTTCATCCGCCGCCCAGCACCCGGTGCACAAACAACTGCATAAAGCGCTCGACATCCACTTCCATCGCGCAATCCACTGGATACCCTTCGCGCGCTCCGTCGTCGCTCAAGGGACGGCGGTCGACCACGATCTGTCCGGCCGTCAATTCTCCTGTGGTTTCCACATCCAGCGAAAAAGTCTCGGTCTGGCACAGTGAAGGATCGATGGCCAAAGCGACGGCGGCCGGATCGTGGAGGTGCAGACCCGCATAGTCGTAGTGCTCCTGCTCGAAGGAAATCACCGTCCGCGTCGCCTCCTGCACAAAGCGGGCGACCGCATCATCGCGCCCCCTCAACTGGGCCTCGATCGCCTCCGCCTCAAGCCCCAACTGATGCGTCACGTCGAGGGGGATCACCGTCATATTGGCCTCGGCCTTAATCAGGTGGTGGAAGGCGTGCGGATCGGCAAAACTGTTAAACTCGCTAACCGGGGTGATATTGCCCGTCCCCGCCAGGGCACCCCCCATGACCAGGACTCGTCGGGCCTGTTCGAGTATGCCCGGTTGCTTCTTTTCGACCAGCGCCAGGTTGGTCAGCGGCCCCGTGGCGATGACCATCACCTCGCCGGGGCGGTCCTCGAGACCGGCGACTAGAAAATCGAGGGCATTGCCCGCCGGCAACATCTCCGGCTCGGGCAGCACTGCGTCGCCGAGGCCGGTCTTGCCGTGGACGGCTTCGGCGTGGACGGGCTTTTGCACCAGGGGCTCGTCGGCACCGACATATACGGGAATTTCGTCGCGACCCATCAACTCCAAAACCTGCAAGGCGTTGCGCGTCGCCTGATCGAGGGGCACATTGCCGAATACCGTCGATATACCCAGCAACTCCACCTCGGGAGACTGCAGGGCCAATACAATGGCCAGGGCATCATCTACCCCCATATCGACATCGAGAATAATCGGTTGCATCGAGCACTCCTTTAGCTAGTCTTCGGCGCGGTCTTGTGAGACGTAGCCCACGCGCTGTTGCGCATATTCTATATCGACCCAGCGCCGCTTGTTGTCCGACATCCCGTAGAAAATATCGAAGCGCACCTCTTCGTCCGCATCGATACAGCACTTGATCAACTCGGCGATATCGCGTTGGCTACACCAGATATCGCCCCGCCCATTGCGCGACTCGTCTTCACCCGTGACCCAACCGATGCGGATGCACAGGCACGAGAGGTCGTGGCTATGGGCGTAGACGCGGGCCAACGACTCGCTCCAGACCTTGCTGGCGGCGTAGAGATTCCGCGGTTGGGCCGGCGTCTGCGGGCTGACCTTGTCTTCGGGGACGTCGTCCTCGCGCCCCTCGATCAGGGCCTTATAGGGCTCTTGCTGGCTATCGCCATTGGACACTTGAATCGTGCTAGCAGCGATGATCCGCCCGACCCCAGCTTCGCGACAGGCCTCGAAGACATTGTAGGCGCCGATCAGATTGTTGTCGCGCAGGCTCTCCCACCCCCGGCCGGCCGGATCGGCGGCCATATGTACCACCGCGTCCATTCCGGCGACGGCGCGCCGCACCCCTGCCATATCGGCGACATCGCAGACGAAAAATCGCGCCTCGGACAGATCGATTGTCCGCTGGTCGAAGATGCGCTCGGAAAGCGCCCGACGACGCCCCAGGCCATAGAGCGCATAGCGATCAGGCCACTGACTCAAATGCAGATAGGCGGCGCTGCCGACGAGACCGGAAACCCCGGTGATAAGGACTTTTTTGGGCGACATATTCCTTTCCAGATTGACGAATATAAGCAAAAAGAGACTTAGCCACCGTCGCGGCGATCGAGCGTCTCCGGCACCAACCCACCTAAGATCGCCGCCCCCAACAGCCCGATACCGGCGACGACCAACGGCGCGGTGGCCAAACCCCCCAGATCGGCAATATGCCCGACCACCAGCGGCCCCCCAGCATGGCCCACATCGCCGACAAAGCGCCACAACCCCAGAAACTCGCCCCGGGCTGCCCCTGGCGCCAGATCGGCGCCCAGCGTCATCATCGTCCCCGACCCCAGACCATTGCCCAGACCAATTAGCAACGAGACGCCCAACAACGGGGCAAAACTCCCCGCCAGAGGGACCAGAGCCATCCCCAGCGACTGGATGATAAAACTGGGCACATAGGCGTATTTGCGGCCCCAGCTATCCATGATCAGCCCGGCCGGGTAAAACATCAACATATCGATGGCCGAGGACAGGCTGACGATCAACCCCACCGCATCCAGTTCCAGGTCCAATACCTCAGCGGCGTAGAGCGGAATGATCGCGTGACGGGCGGTGCGAATCAACTGCGCACAGAGCTGCCCCGAACCAGCGGTGAGCAACGGTCCATAATGCGCCCTGATTACTGCACCGAGCCGGTGCGCAGCCCGATCGCCCTCGCCGGATCGCCCCTCATACTCGACCCAGGCCGCGACCGCGACAACGCACGCGAGCCCCATGCCCGCAAAAACCAAAAACGGCACCCGCAAGCCAAACGCAGCTCCGACGACCCCACCCAAGGCCGGGCCGGCAAAAGTCCCGATCCGGCCCAGACCCCCAAATATCGCAATCGGGCGGCCCCGCTGCCCCACCTGTACCCAATCGGCGATCTAGGCATGCCGCGAGATCGTCCACAGCGCGCTGCCTCCCCCCGATATCACACGCCAGGCCAGCACCTCGACCAAACTCTCGGCCCAAAATAGCGCCAGCACTCCGCCGACGTTTAACGCCACGCCCAGTAGCATGACCCGTTTGTGCCCAAGCCGACGCACTAGGACGCCAGCCGGCACATCGCAGAGCAAAGTACCCACACCCTGGGCAGCCAAAATCCAACCAACCATACCGTACGACACCTCGAAAGAACGGGCGTAGATGGGTAGGATGGGAATAATGAGGCCGTTGCCACAGGCCATGATCAGCGTCGGCAGATACACCGTGCGCACCAGGTGTCCGACCGGGCTGAAAAAGGAGGGCAGAATAGGTCCTTTCGCTTGGCAATGGGAGTAACCATTGAAAGTAGGCCAAGCGACCGGCGTGGGCAATGGGGTCTTGATGATTGTAATTTATATAAGTATCTTGTTGGAATAGATTTGCGTAAAACATCAAACCACCCTTCGACCCCCGCTCCCAGGGACGATTCCGAGAGTGAAAGACAAAGCGATC
>JAYYUU010000083.1:0-5179 GCA_036343835.1 Candidatus Latescibacterota bacterium
CCGCCACAGCCGATCAAGGCCATCTTTACTTTTGCCATGTTAATTCCTTTGTCTTAGTTGTATGGAATCTACTCGCATTTAGTTTGTCGACTCGCTGCCCAGGCGATTGGCTAACGAGCGCGGTGTCAAGTCGAAGAGCGTCTCGTGTCCGTGCAAGAAGCGATCGAGTTCCTCTACCATCAACTTGAAGAAACGCGGATAGCTCTGCGCTGTGACCCCGGCGATATGGGGACTTAGGAAGACATTTTCCATCTGGAGAATCTCTTTATTATTGCCATAGGGATCTTGCTCGTGGATATCCGGATCGAACACGTCGAGACCGGCGACGATGTCACCCCGTTTGAGCCTGGCCACTAAGGCGTCGGAGTCGATGACCTTGCCGCGCGATACATTGACCAGTACTGAGCCAGAACGGATCAGATCCAATTCTCGCTGGCCAATCATGCCTTCGGTACGCGGGGTATGCGGTACCAGGCTGACGATGACATCGCACTGTGACATCAGATTGTCGAGCGAGGTTTTGAGGAAGCCGACTGCGTCGGCCATCTCGCGTGCCAAATAGGGATCATAGACCCAGATCTCCGTTTCGAATGGCCGCAAAAACTGGATCAGCCGTCGGCCGATATGGCCACAGCCGATCAGCCCGACCCGCTTGCCCGTCAAGTCGCCGTGGATATAGCCAAAATCATCCTGCGACGAGGGGGTCAAATCACCGCCGATGATGCGGCGGAAATGGGCACCCGCATTGCGCAGGGAAATCATGATCAGCGCCAAGGCCCATTCCGATACGGGATACGACGAGCCATTGGTCGTATCCACCGTGCAGATGCCGTGCTGCCAAGCCGCATCGACGTCGATGCGGCTGGCGAAGCGGTCGCCCTCTAACTCGCCGATAAATTTGAGCCGCGGGGCCTTATCCAGTATCCCAGCATGTAATGTCGGACAGCCGTGACAGACGACCAAGCCGTCATAGTCGCCGAGCCGCTCGCCCAGCACTTTGGCGGTTTCCGGATCGTCGTTGGTATCGTAGATGCCGCCGCCTTCGCATTCGAACCAATCCCATTCGGCGAAGGTTGCTAGCTGTTCTAAGTCGGCCTCAGCCAAATAGGTCTCGCGCACATGGCGATTGCAGGCGATGAGTATCTTGGGTCGAGCATCCATATTATTATCCTTTTAGCTTGGTATTGGACCATGTGGTCCGAGCTGTCGTAGACCGCGACCGAAGGTCAGCGACATGAGCGAAGGGAATCCCTCGACCAGGCCGTCCCTACTAAGTCAAGCCTTCAAACCGCCTTCAGTGATACCGCGGATAAAGTATTTCATTCCCGCCAACAGCGCGATCACCAATGGCAGCGAGCCAATGACATACGCCGCGAAAGTCAGACCGTACTCAAAGCGATAAACTGTCGATAAATCGAAGATCGCCACCGCAAAAGTCTTGAGGTCTTGATGCTGAATAACCATCAAGGGCCAAATGAAATCGTTGTAGATGGCGTGGAAATTGATAATGGCGACCGTCGTCAAGATGGGCAGCGACAAAGGCAAGACGATTCGGCCGTAGATCTGGAATTCGCTGGCCCCGTCGATGCGCGCGCTTTCGAAAAACTCGCGCGGGATCGTGGAGAAAAAACCGCGGCAAAGCAAAATGCCAATCAGCTGGCCACCCGATAGATAGGGCAAAATGAGCGCCCAGTAGGAATTATCGAGCCCCATGCTCTTGATCTCGATAAATAGCGGCACCAAGAGCAGGACCTGGGGGAGCATGATCAGAGCAATTAGCAGGCTAAAGAGCAGTTCCTTGCCGGGAAACTCGTGGCGGGCAAAGACAAAACCTGTCAACGAGCTGAGCAAGAGGATGCCCGCGCAACTGACCAGCGAAACAAAAAGACTGTTGAGCGTGCTGCCCGCGACTGTGGCAAAGGCGGCCGGGTAATTATCCCAGCGGATAGAATTGGGCCAGGACCAGAAGTCGGTGATGATCTCGACATTGCTCTTTAGCGAGAGCAAGATCATCATCACTACCGGCAACAGGCTCAAAGCTAACAGGCCATAGAGCGCAAGCCGCACGAGGGATAGGCGATAGTCGCGCATGGCTCAGGTATCCATATCGCTTTTCATCAACCGCAGCACGAGGGTGCTGCCGCTGAGAATGATCGCGAAAAGCATCAGGCCGATGGCGCAGGCATAGCCGAAATGCGCAAGCTGGAAGGTCTGTTCGTACATCCACAGGGCTGGTACATAAGTCGCATAGCCGGGGCCACCGCCGGTCATCACCAGGATGCGACCGAAGTCCTGGATACCGGCAATAAGTGCCAGGACGACCACCAGGCGGATCTGCGGCACCAGCATCGGGATGTCGATGTGGAAGACGCGGCGCAGCGGGCCGGCGCCGTCGATGCGGGCGGCGTCGAGAATTTCGCCGGGGATATTGTTGAGCCCGGCCATAAAGATCAGCAAGGCCAGCGCGCCGACCCAGGGGAAGCCGATGGCGATAATCGAGCCCAAGGCGAAATCCGGGTCACCCAGCCAGGCCTGGCGCCAGCTGTCCAGGCCCAACGCGCCGAGCGTCTGGTTGAGCAGTCCCATATTGGCGTCATAGATAAAATACCACATCAGGATAATGACCATCATCGGCGCGACCATCGGTAGGACGAAGAAGGTGCGCATCCAGTAGCGCTCGCGCTCGCGCGGTAGCGCGTAGATCAGCTCGGCGACGATAAAGGGGGGAATGAGCGCCTTGGCAAAATCGGCGAGACTGAGCATCAGCTGATTGGTGATTCCGTGGCGGATAAACGGGTCGGAGGCCATCGCGACAAAGTTGTCTATACCAACCCAGATGGAGACGCCGACGGTTTGCCAGCGGGTAAAGGCGTGGTAGATCCCCGAGAGCGCGGGATAATAGAGAAAAGCCGCGACCAGCGCAAAACTAGGCGCTATGAGCAGGTAGGAGCGGCGCGCTTGCGCAATCTTTCGCCACTTCACGGAACAGGGTCCTCCGTCGTCGGGTCTAGGTCGTAGCCGCGCTCGCGGACCTGGCGGTGCAAGGTTTGCAAGACCAGCACCTGTTTGCGCGCGAGATACTCGTCGGGCGAGATACGCCCGAGGGAAAATAGCTGGGTCCAGGGGCGCAAATAGGCGTTGGTCTGGTTGTCGCCGCGGATAGGGCTCAACTCCTGTTTGCAATAGCCTTGGCCGCCGAACTGGTCGAGTCTGTCGCGGATGTCAGTCGGCAGTTGCTCGCGGGCGCCCTTGATCAGCGGCGCGCCCTGGATAAACTCGCCCATTTCGAGCGTGCGGCGAATCAGATAGGCCGACTGCGCGGGCGCGTAAAGATACATCATAAAGTCGACGACGCGGTCGTGGTGGGCGGGGTCTTTTTTGTCGACGATGCACATCTGGTGGCCGGCGCCGCCCAGGCCGCGCAAAGGTCCCAGGCCCTGCGTACTCTGTTTGATGCTGGGGGCGGGAAAGACCGACCAGTCGAAGCGCAGCTCCTCAGGCAAATCGGCCAGATCCTTCATCAGACTGCCGACGCGCCAGGAACCAATCATCCACATCGCGGCCTTCTGGGTCAGAAAGAGATTGTAGGCCCCGGCCTGATCAGTGCCGAGATGGCCCAGCTCATAGTGGCGCGTCAGGGTTTGGAAGGCGCTATAGGCCTCGACGAAGACCGGCATCTCGTAGGAGATTTTGCCTTCGAGAAAGGCGCTGGCCAAACGCTCGGGGTTGATGGTGATCATCTGGTCCGCGTAGCGGTCGTCGAGGTCGTGCACATAGCTGGCGTTGTCCTCGACCCAGTTCCAGTCGCCGGGATGGGCGATGACTAAGGGGACGAAATGACGCAGCGCCGCGTCTTCGAGCATGGTCGAAAACCATTCGCTGACATTGGCCTGCATCGTGGCGGCGATCGAGATGGCAATAAGCCCCTGGCTTTCGATAAAGACGCAGTGCTCGAGCCATTCTTCCCAGCTTTGCGGTGGCGAGAGCCCCAGCCGCGCGAAAATATCGCGATTGTAGTAGACGGCGACGTCGAGATAGTCGAGCGGCAGGACGCAGTAATAGATGCCGTTGACGGCGAATACCTTGAGGAAGGTCTCGTCAAAGAGCGTGCGCCAAATCGCGCCGTCGGCATAGGGGTTGGGGCGTTCGAGATATTCGTTAATGGCCAGGAAATTGCCCTGGTGAAAATTCTCCTCGATACCGATGAGGTTTCCGTGCACGATATCGGGCGCGGTGCGGCGGTCGGCGGCCATCTGGGCGGTGTAGTAGCGCAGGATGCTGAAATTGTCGGGCTGAATATTGATTTCGATCTCGACCTCGGGGTGGAGATCCATATATTGGTGGGCGAGTTCGGCGAGAGCGGTGTTGTAAAACCCGCGCACGGTGGAGAAGATCACCCGGTCTTTAGCAGAGCTGGAGGTGGGATGTAGGCACAGTATCCAGTATATGGCGAGGGCGTAGAACACGAATTTGTGGGTGGATAAGGTCATAGTCACTCAGGGCGGTTGTCTATTTGTCCGGGTAAAATAACACGTTAGAATTGCTCTGAGAAGGCCTCAGGGCGAGGCGATCCGTTATTTTTTTCAGCCGGCGGGCAACTCCGCCATATATTTTCCATCTATATTGGAAGTGTCGGTCTCCGCTGGCGATTCGCTCTGCAATGCCCCAGGTTCTCATACCGATGATTTACCTAGTTGTCCAGTTTAACGGTCTCGGTGTCGTTTTTTCCGCTGCGAACACCGGTTTCGCCGCCGATTTTCTCTGGTCGGACCACATCCGCTCGGTCTAGGCCATAGACGGTATTCCGGCGCTGACCAACCCGGACTTCGCCGATGCCAAGGATATCACCTATCTGGCCGACGAAGATATCGTCGTCGGTGTAGTCAGCGACGGCGTTGCCAGCGCCTATCCGCAGATGCTCTATACCGGCATCAGCGGCTCCTTTGCCTGTCGCCAATTACAGCTCTTGCCGACGTTCGAGACAACCTGGAAAGCCTAGCGCACACTCTTTCCCAATACGCAAGCCCCAGCGCCGTAAACCGGTTGGGATGCCTTTGGCGGCAGACGGCTGCCCTATCCAGAGCAGCTCTATATCAACTACCCTACTTTTCATCGAATATCGGCGACTACCGCAGAAGAAAATGGATGGTTGCTCTTCCTGCCCACGACCAATAGCGAT
>JAYYUU010000084.1:0-6868 GCA_036343835.1 Candidatus Latescibacterota bacterium
GTGGCCGACGGGATCCTCGCGCAGGATATCGCCGTCGATGACTTCGTCGCCATTGGGCAGATGAGCTTGGACCCAGGCGACGGGGGCGTCGGAGTTGAGGCGTTGGAGCAGGTCGAAGGAGTGACTGGCGCCATTGAAGAGCGCGCTGGTCTGGTGGATGATGAGATTTTGCAGCGCGCCGATCTGGCCGGAGTCGATGACGGTCTTCATCTGGTCGTAGCCGGGGTCGAAGCGGCGGTTGGTGCCCATATTGAGTGCGACACCGTGTTGAGTACAGGCCTCGACCATGCGGTCGGCTTCGGCCAAAGAGGCGGAGAAGGCCTTTTCGGCGTAGATGGCGCGGGCGCCGGCTGCGGCTGCGGCGATGACGATTTCGGCGCGGTGCTCGGGTTGGGTGGCGACGCTGACGATATCGGGCTCTTCGCGATCGAGCAACTCGCGATAGTCGGCGTATTGCTTTTCGACGGGGATGCCGTAGCGGGTGCCGACCTGGCCCATTATGTCGATGCGGAGATCGGAGCAGGCGACCAGGTCGGTGCGCTCGCAGGTCTCGTAGCCGGCGGCGTGGGAGAAGGGGCGCATATCGGGAGTGACTTCATTGTCGATAAAGGCGCCCATGCGGCTGCAGCCGATGAGGGCGGCGCGATAGGGGTTCATATGGATCTCCTTACCAGAACTTGGCGACGTTTTCTTCCACGCTGGTCATCACTTCGAGCACGGCGGTGCGGCCTGCGCGGTTGGCGGCGAGGGCTTGCTGGATGGCTGGTGTCAAAGCCGCGGGCGTTTCGACTCGGGCGGCGTGGGCGCCCAGCGCCTCGGCGACCCGGGCGTAATGGCCGCCGAGCCGGTCGCTCTGCCAGTGCTCGCTGGCGTAGGGCATGTGGTGATCGTAGTGGGTCATCACGCCATTATTGAGGACGACGGTGAGAATGGGAATCTCCGCGCGCACGGCGGTCTCGATATCTAAGCCGGCCATGCCGAAGGCGGCGTCGCCCATGATATTGATGACCTGTTTGTCGGGTGCGGCGAGTTTGGCCCCCAGCGCCAGACCCAGTCCATAGCCGAGTGGTGTCGACTTGCCCCAGCCGATATAGCTTCGGGGTTTGAGTGCTTGCCAGAAGGGCACGAGTTGGTCGCGGGGATAGCCCGCGTCGTGGGTGATGATGGTATTGGCCACGTCGACTAAGCGAGCGAGCTCGGCGAAGACCCGGTAGGGGTTGATCGGAATTTCGTCGGATTGGAAGCGGGGCGCCCATTCGGCGTCGAAGGCGGTGCGGATTGCAGCGATCTCGGCTACGACCCCGCGCGCGTCGGGACGACCGTCGCCGTTGGTCTGGCGGCGGGCTTCTTCAATGATCTGCTCAAGTGCGATCCGCGCGTCGCCGATGGCACCGAGGTCGATCTGGTAGTCCTTGTTGAGATCTTCGGGGCAATTGGTCACCTGTGCGAGGACGGCGCGCTCGGGCGTCGGGGCGTTGAAGGGGGTGCGGGTAAAGCTGGTGCCAACGCCCAGGACGAAGTCGGTCTGTTGCAAAAAGCGATCGACCATCAGCGTGCCGGTATAGCCACCGGTGCCCAGCGCCAGCGGGTGGTTTTCGGGAAAGGCGCTCTTGCCGGCGAGGGTGGTCATAACGGGGAGGTGCAGTAGCTCGGCGAGGGCGATCAACTGATCGGTAGCTTCGGCCCAGAGCGCGCCATGACCGGCGTTGATGACGGGGCAAGAGGCCTTGAGCAGCGCGGTGACCAGGTCGCGGACGGCGTCGGGGTCGGCGGCCGATTTGAGGGGTTTGACCGGGTGGTAGTCGAGCGCGTCGGGGCATTCGGCGGTGGCCAAGTCGCCGGGGATTTCCAGCAGTACCGGGCCGGGTCGGCCGTGGCGGAGCTGGCTGAAGGCGCGGCGCATCAGCTCGGGGACGCGCTCGAGCTGATTGATATTGGCGGCCCACTTGGTGATGCCGCGATAGTTGGCGACAGCGTCGAAGGTGGGCGGGATCTGGGTGCGGGCGGTGGGCGCGCCGCCGGGCAAAAGCAGCAGGGGGATCGAGTCGGCGAAGGCCTGGGCTGCGCCGCCGAGGGCGTTTTCGGCCCCGGGACCGCTCTGCATGGTGAAGACGCCAAAGGGCTGGCCGTTGGTGGTGCGGCTAAATCCGTCGGCCATATTGACGCCGGTCCGCTCCTGGCGACAGATGATGGGCCGGATGCCTGCGCGGGCCGCCTGGTCGATGAGCGGTTGGTTGGGGAAGGCCGACAACCACTCGACGCCCTCCGCTTTGAGGATGCGGGCAATGGCCTGATTGACATTCACCATGGACCTCCTCTCTCTAAGTCCGGCGGAAGATAGGGCGCTGGGGAGGCGGTGTCAATTTGGTGGCCCGCGTTCGATGCTCCACCAGACGACCAGCGTCTCGACGGTGTGGCCGCTGAGCAGGGCGATGGTCGCCCGGGTTGCGCCGTGGAGGTCGAAGCCCGATAGCAGCGTCAGCATGAACACTACCGTTGCCACCCGCGATGGGGCGCTGGGAGCCATGGCTTTGGTGCGGTGCTGGAGCAGGCCGATGCCGTGGATATAGCTGCGCAGGCTGACGACGATGGGGAAGCCCGAGAAGATGATCAGCGGGACCCCGCAGTGGGCGACCAACTCGGGCTCGATGCCGATCCAGCTCAGCAGGATATGGTCGGCTGCCGGCGTCCAGACCAGCGCCGCCATCCAGGTGAAGGAAAACAGACCGCAGGCGAAGATAAAGCGCCGCACTTTGGGCAGGTCGTCATGTTCGCGGAAGGCCGTCGGCAGATTGCGAACTTCGTTGAGCCAGCCATAGGGAATATGGCCGAGGGCGTAGACGACGGTCAATACGGCCAGGGCCTCGGTGCCATCGGCGGCGCGGGCGACGAAGACATTGATCAGCGGCCGGGTGCCCGACTGCACGGCCATGATTAGCGCCAGGGGCCAGAAGAAGCGCAGGACATAGGACATCGCGAGGGGGGCCGCGTCGCCCCGGGCGGGAAAGCGGACGTGACGGTAATGGCCCCATACTACGAAGGCGAATTCGGCCAGCGTACCGGCGTAGGTAGCCAGGACCGGGAGCAGGATGGGGTCTGCGCGGACGAAGTCGAGTGGCAGAAGGACGAAGACGGTGAGGATGCTGAGACCGATCCCGGAGACGGTGCCATAAGCCGGGATATCGCTGCGGTGGATGCGCAACAGCGTGCCGGTGTAGATGCGCGTCATACCGCGGATCAGCGGATGGGGGATGAGCCACAGGAAGGCCAGCAGGACCACTTCTGTCAACGCCGGATCGACCCCGTGTACGTCGCCGATGAGCCAGGCGCCCAGCGGGGTGAGGGCCAACAGGGCGAGGACTCCGGAGAGCGCGAGGCCGATGGCGAGACCGACGCGGAAAACGGCGCGAAAGCCCTGGTCGTGCTCGACGAGAACTAGGCCGAGCTGGCGAGCCTGTTGCATGATGCCGGAGAGCAAGCCCGCGATGCCGATGGCCAAACCGAAGGCGGCCAGGGTTTCGGTCGCACGGGGCATGCGGGCCATGCCGCCGTTGAGGAATTGGCCGCTGAGCTCCTGCACCAGCGCCGTCAGCACCAGCGGCAGCATAAAGCGGGTCAGTTGGGCGTGGGTCATTAAGGTATAGGTGAAGCTGCGTGCTGATGGTCAGGCCGAGGGGGGACACCTGGGGTTTCAGTGATTTCCGCCATATTTCTATAGAGTCTGCGTCGCTCGGATCACCTGCCCGGCGCTACAGTCGGCCAACTCGCCCTTCTCAACCGCGATTCGCCCGTTGACGACGACGTAGTCGATGCCCTGCGGGTAGCGGTAGGGCTCGTCGAAGTCGGCGCGTTCGCCGATGGTTTCGGGATCGAAAATTAGCAGGTCGGCCCAGTAGCCCTCGCGCAATAGGCCGCGGTCGGGGAGGCGGAAGCGCGCGGCGGCATGGCCGGTGAGTTTGTAGATGGCGTCTTCCCAGGATATGGCGCCCTGTTCGCGGACGAAGTGGCGCAGGAAGTAGGGGAAGGCCCCGTAGGAGCGGGGGTGGTGTTTGCCCTCGGCGAGGGTGCCCTCGGGCGCGAGCGAGAAGCCGTCGGAGATCACGCCGCCTACGGGGTGGCGGGCGATGTTGAGGAAATCTTCTTCGGAGACGTCTTCGGCCAGCATCCAGGGGCGGGCTTGCTCTTCGATGAGGATGTCGAGGACGGCGTCGTGCGGGTCCTGCTGCCGCTGCCTGCCGATTTCGGCGAAGCTCAGGCCGGCGAGGTCGGCGTTTTGCTCGGCGCTGCCGAGCCAGATTTTATCCCACTGGCCTTCCTTGACCAGGTTGCGTTTGCGGCTGCCGCCGCTTTCGGCGCCGTGCTGCAGGGTGTCCTGTTTGATTTTCTCGCGAGTCGTGGGATCGCGTAGTCGGCGGATAAGGGCTTCGTCGCCGCCTGCTAAAGCCCAGGGTGGCAGCAGCGACTTGAGGGTGGTGCTGCCGATGGTGTAGGGGATGGCGTCGCAGCTGATGTCGTGGCCCGCGCGGCGCTTTTCGTCTATCGTCGATAGTAAATCGCGGGTGGCGCCGAGCATTGGCGAGCCGGGTTGCATGTGCGAGACGTGGGCTGAGACGGATGCTCGTTCGCCGACGGCGATGACCTCGCCGACGGCTGCGGCGATCGACTCGGTCTGATTGCGGATGTGCGAGGTGTAGATGCCGCCGTACTCACCGACGATTTTGCCCAACTCGACGAGTTCGTCGAGCGCGGCGTAAGGGCCGGGGGCGTAGGCCAGGCCCGAGGAGAGACCCAGGGCGCCATCGGCCATCGCGCGGCCGACGAGTTTTTTCATGTGTTCCATTTCGGCCGGCGTTGGCGGGCGGTCGTCGTAGCCCATGGCGGCGACGCGGAGATTGCCGTGGCCGACCAGGGTGGCGGTATTGGTGCCCAGGCCCTGGGTTTCGAGGCGTTGGAAGTACTCGCCGAAGTGGGTCCAGTCGCAGTTCAGGTCGCGGGTCATCGCCGGGTCGAGCGGGCCGTAGTAGGGCTCGAGGTCGCGGGTGGGGGCGGCCGAGACGCCGCAATTGCCCATAATCTGGGTGGTGATGCCCTGTGCCAGCGAACTGAGCGCGCGGCCGTCGAGGGCGATGGTGAGGTCGGAGTGGGTGTGGATGTCGATCAGCCCGGGGCAGGTTATACGGCCCTGGGCGTTGATGGTATGCCGGGCTTCGGCGGCGGCGAGGTCGCCGATGGCGGCGATGCGGCCCTGCTCGACGGCGATATCGCCGCCGATGGCGGGTTGGCCGCTGCCGTCGAGGAGTTGGGTATTGCGGATGAGTAGGTCGTACATGGTTTCCCCATAGTTTGGCGGAGCACTGAATAGTCCAGACATTATATGGCCAAAACTACACTGAGCCAAGCGGTTTAAATTGGAGCGATCTATGCGCTATCTGATCATTGCCGCGATCGGGGTGCTGGCCATTTTTGCTTTCTTGTTGCAAAGGGGCAAGGGGGCCAAAGTAGACCGCGTGACCCAGCCGGCCTCGCTGACGGTCTGTTCCTTTAATATCCAGTTTCTAGGCCAATCCAAGGTCCGCGACGACCCGGCGCTCGCCCGGGTCATCGAAGACTGCGATATTGCCGTGATCCAGGAACTCGTCGCCCCGCCCTACGCTGGCAACTTTCCCGATGGCAAGTCCTATAAGCCCGATGTCGAGGCGGCGGAGTTTTTCGCGGCGATGAGCGCGCTGGGCTTTGCCTATGTGCTGTTCGAGGAGGATACGGGATCGGGCGCGAAGATCTACTTGAATAGCTCGGCGACCGAGTGGTGGGTGGCTTTCTACCGTAGCGACAAAGTGGGGCTGGCGGCCGATTTGCCACCGGGCTTTCTGGCTGCGGATCGCTCCGACCACGCCGACTACGAGCGCGTCCCCTATGCCTTCGCCTTCCGCACGTCGGCTGGCGTGCTGGACTTTGTGCTGATTTCACTACACCTGCGACCGGGGGCGGGCAAGAAGCCCAGGGCGCGGCGCCAGCACCAACTGGCGGCCGTCGCTCGCTGGATTGGTCGCCACGCCGCCGCGGAGCGCGACTTCATCATCCTGGGCGATATGAATATCGAAAATGCCAGGGAGCTACAGCAGGTGACGCCCAGTGGTTTTATTTCGCTCAACGACGAGTGTCGGCCGACCAATACCAATGTCAGGGGGCCCAAGCCCTACGACCACGTGATGTTCAATCCCGAATACACCGGGGAGATCGACCGCCAATACGATCTGCGGGTGATCGATCTGATTGCGGTGCTGCGGAGCGCGTGGCGAGGTCCGGGGCCGTATCCGGGCGACCCCTATGTCCACAACGAGTTCAGGAAGTACTATTCGGACCACCATCCGGTGGTTTTTGAGTTGGATGTGCCGGGGCGGGATGACGATGGGGTGGTGCGTAGTGCGGGTAAGTAGTGAGAGGCGGTTTTTGTAGCCCGTGTCTTTCGCCTGCGGTGGAGGGGTGGCCTCCGGGGCGCGAGTGGGCCGTCCAGGCGGGTTTGCGGAAGGGACGGCGGCAACGCCGTGCCCTGAAGGGCACCGAAGCGCGATGATGCGGTCATCCATCCAGTTCATGGCGCCGGCTTCGGCGATGACGGTTTCGCCGGGATCGAGCTCGACTTCGACCACCTGCATACCGTTGCCGAAAACCTCGTAGTCTATTTTTTCGCAGCGCATGTTTGTTCTCCTTGTTGGTTTGGTGCTGGCAGTCTGCTGGTGAGCGGTGGACTTTCTCACGTTGGTTGACACGGGCGAAGGCGCGGTGATACTTTCTCGCGGTCAAAGGGAAGGGAGAAACTTCTGATGCGCTATGCGTTTATTGCCGTGCTGGCACTTATCGCCTGTGG
>JAYYUU010000085.1:0-6303 GCA_036343835.1 Candidatus Latescibacterota bacterium
GATGCGGTGGTGCGGGTTAATGCGCTGGCCTTGCTTAAAGCGCTGGTGGCCGCCGGCAGGGCGGAGGATCGCGCCGGTGGGGAAATCGACCGGCATTTGCACGAGTCGCAGGAGGCCTATTTGTTGCTCGATCGCTTGGTACAGGGGCCCTGGTCGCGGCAGGCTAAGGCCGAGGTGCTCTGCGAACTGGCGGAGGCCAGCTGCGACGAGCAGGCGAAGGGCTGGCCGGATGAGGGGGCGGGGACGTTGTTGCGCTGTACCCTGCTCTGCTACCCTGACGAGGCGTTTGCAATGCTGATGGACCGTTTCTGGAGTGCGGAGGACATCAAGAGTCTGTGGCAGGACCGCTGGTTGCTCTATGCGCTCAGGCGCACCGGACCGCGTTTTTGTCGTGCTGCCCAAGTTGCATTGCGATGACGCGCGGCTCAGGGATCTGGCACTGATGGGGATGGAAGTCCTCGATTCCTGGCCGGACGGCACCTGGGTTGACGAATGGCCGGCCTTCCGCCGCCGGCTCGAGGTGCGTTTCCGCGGCAAAATGGCGGCGCTGACCTCGGAGCTGATGGACGCGGATTCGGGCTTGCGGACGGAGGTCGCCGCCGCGGTGGCGCGATTGGTCGACGATGCAAATTTGGAGGTGTGCAACCGCGCCATCGCCGTGCTCAGCGGGATTGTGTTGGAGCCCTATCGGGATCTGATCCAGCACAAGGCGATCGCGGGCGCGTTGCCGACGCGGCTGGCGGCGCTCAGGGCGTTGAGCAATGCCGGCGACCGGGAGAGCGCGGGGATTCTTATGGAAAAGGCGCGGGTGGATGAGGCGGCCGAACGGCGATTGGCGGTAGAGGCGCTGGGTCGCATGAAGATCGCAGAGGCATTGTCGCTGGTGATGGAGCGGATCGCCGACGAAGACGCCCGGGTGCGCGCGGCGGCGGTGATCGCGCTGGGCGAGATCGGCGGGGCGGAGGCGGAGGAGGTGTTACGGGGGTTAATTAGTTCCGAGGAGAAGAAGCTCTCGCGGGCGGCGGCCAGTGCGCTATATGCCGCGCCGAAGAAGAATCCCTTTCGGAATCACCACGAAAGCGAGGATGTGCAGTTGGCCCGGAAATTGCGGCAGCAGCGGTTGAAAAAGGTGACCGGGGACGCCGAGCCGTTCTTCTACTACCACAACCTGGCGGCGGCGGTTTGCGCGCTGCCGGAGATCAAGCCCTATGCCGAGCGCGAACTGACCTACCACATCGGCCAGGTCAACTGGGATTATGCCTATACGCGACGCCATTTGACGGTCAAGCGGATTATGGCGCGGAAGGATAGCGTCTATCGCTTTACCGATGTGGGCGAGGCGATATGGCGGGTCGAGCGCTTTATCGGGGAGCATTATCTGCGCGCTTGACAATGGCGAGATAGAAAGGCTAGAATTAAGCCACAGAGGATGAATATGAATCAGACGACGACCATGCTCCACGCTGCTATGCATCATCACCATATGATGCTGGGGGTCCGATCGGCGTCTGGAACTGAGTGATACGCGATTAGCTAAGCAGGCGTTTGGGACGGGCCCCGGGAGCGAGAAGCTTCTGGGGTTTTTTTGTTGGCGTTTTTGCGGTGGTGGGCGTTCAGCTCGCTCTCTTCACTCATTCTCGCCTCACGTCCTGTGAGGCTCCGAGGGCTATCCTCAGATTTCACTATCCTGTGAAATCTGGGACAGCAAGCCGTTCAGAGAGCGAGCCGAACGCCTGCGCCGAAATTTTCGGTTAGAGCTGCCTTTATTTAAGAGAAAAAAATTAAAAATGAAAGGAAGCTTATGGCTGGGCGAGAGGGACTGACGCACGCGGAATTGGAGGAGGGCGGAGTATTGGCCCTGGACTTCGGCAAGTTGCAAAAGGTCGCCGCCTGCGGGCAGGATCTGCTGCCGGTGGCGGTGCAGGATGACGAAAGCGGCGAGGTGTTGATCGTGGCCTATGCCAATGCGGAGGCACTGGATTATACGCGGCGGGAGGGCGTGGCGGCGTTCTGGAGCACTTCGCGCAACGAACTGTGGGTCAAGGGGGCGACCTCGGGCGATGTGTTCGAGTTGGTCGAGATTCGGGTCAACTGCGAGCAGAATTCGCTGCTCTACCGCGTGCGGCCTAAGGGGCAGGGTGCCTGCCACACCAAGGATGCGGCGGGTCGTTCGCGTGCGGGGTGCTATTATCGGCGACTCACAGGTGATGGGCTAATAGCCGTCTGAGGGAGGCGTCATGTACGAAATCTCCGCCGAATACTACGACGTGGTCTACAGCAGCAAGAATTACGAACGCGAGGCGCACGTGGTGCGGCGGCTGATCGCCGAGCGCCGCCCCGGGGCGCAGGCGTTGCTCGATCTGGCCTGCGGCACGGGCGCACACGATTTGCATTTGAGCCGCTATTACGAAATCGACGGGCTCGATCTCAACCCCGGTTTCCTGGTCAAAGCGCGCGAGCGCAATGGACGGGGGCATTATCGCGAAGCCGATATGTGCGATTTCGCCCTGGACCGAATGTACGACGCCGTGATTTGCCTATTTAGTTCGATCGGCTATATGCAGACTTTGGACAATGTGCGCAAGACGCTGGTGTGCTGTCGCGAACATCTGGCGGAGGGGGGGCTGGTGTTTATCGAGCCGTGGTTTACCCCGGACCAATGGCAGCCCGGGGTGGTGCACGTGCTCAATGCCGAGCGGGATGGGATCGCGATCAGTCGCATGGGTTTTAGTGCGGTGCGGGGGGCCGTGTCGCTCAATCCCTGCCAGTATCTGGTGGGGACCACGCGCGGTATCGAACACTACGAGGAGACGCATGAGATGGGGTTGTTTACAGTGGAGGAGATGCACGGGGCTTTTGCCGCGGCGGGTCTCGACGTGGAATACGATCCCGAGGGACTGATCGGTCGTGGCCTCTATATCGGCAGAAAGAAGGAGTAGCGAAATGGACGAGATGCGGGTCTTTGGCGGTTCGGGGAGCGTACAGCGGGTGTTGGCGTGGTTGCCGCTGCGGGGGAAGAAGTGAGATATGCTGTGTTGGTCGTCGTCGTGCTCTGTTTGGCCTGTCGCGGCGATAGCGTGACGGGCAGTGACGCCAAAGTTGAGGAGGTGTCGATGAGTCCCTATGCCCAATGGGGCAATGGCCCCTCGTCCGATCCGGATTATTTCCCCATCGGCGTGTGGTTGCAGTCCCCCAGAAATGCCACGCGCTACCAGGCGGCGGGGATCAATCTCTACGTCGGATTGTGGCGGGGGCCGACTGCAGAACAGCTCGCTGCGCTCAGCGCAGTGGGGATGCGGGTAATCTGCGCCCAGAATGAGGTCGGGCTCGCGCATGCGGACGATCCGATAATCGCCGCGTGGATGCACGGCGACGAACCGGATAATGCTCAGCGCCAGGCCGATGGCCCCTGGGGGGGCCGGTGCCGACGGAAGAGATCATCGCCGACTACCAGCGCATTCGCGCCGAGGATCCGACGCGGCCGGTGTGGCTCAATTTGGGGCAGGGGGTGGCCAATGACGAATGGGTGGGGCGGGCAGCCAAATACGAGGATTATCCCGAATATGTAAAGGGTGCGGATATCGCTTCCTTCGATGTCTATCCGGTATCGGGTATCCGCAAGGAGGACGGCGAGCGCTATTTGTGGTATGTGGCTAAGGGGGTGGATCGCTTGCAGGAGTGGTCGGGCTATGCCAAGCCGGTGTGGAATGTGATCGAGACGACCCGGATCAATAGTCCGCAGGGGCCGACGCCCGCACAGGTGGAGGCCGAGGTGTGGATGGCGCTGATCCACGGCTCGCGCGGGATCGTCTACTTCGCGCACGAGTGGGAGCCGGAGTTTCGCGAGGCACGGCTATTGGAAGATGCGGAGATGCTCGCGGCGATAACGCGGATCAACGCGCAGATCGGCGCGTTGGCACCGGTGCTCAATAGCGCAGAGACCGTAGAGGTCACGGTGGCTGCGGCGGTGGAGGAAGTGCCGATCGACGCGTTGGCGAGGCGCTATGGCGCGGATTTGTATCTCTTTGCGGTGCCGATGCGCTTGGGTGCGACGGAAGGGGCGTTCGAGATAGCGGGATTAGTGGGACACCTGGAGGCCGAAGTACTCGGCGAGGACAGGGTGGTGGAGGTCGTGGACGGGCGCTTGGTCGATGCGTTCGAGATCTATTAGGTCCACCGCTACCAAATCGCCGATGCTTTCCATTGATCATCCCAGGCGGTATGTTTAGATAGACCATCGTCCAGGAGGGTTGCGAGATGGCCAATGCCGTGATCGTCGTCGATATGCAAAATGGCTTTATGCGTCCTGATGGGACGCTTTATTGCGGGGACCAGGCCCGCGAGATCATCCCGCGGATCGCCGCCCGAGCGCAGGGCGAGCAGGCCACCGGCGCCGCGCTATTCTTACCCCAGGACAGCCACGTCTAACACGACCGGGAGTTCGAGATGTTCCCGCCCCACTGCATCGAGGGCAGCGAGGAGCAGCAGATCATCGCTGAACTGATGCCGCTGGCTCAAGGAGCGCAAATCGTCGTGAAGCGCCGCTATAGCGCCTTTTTCGAGACTGGACTGGCCGATGCGCTGGCCGAGTTGCAACCCGACAAGGTGGTGGTGATGGGCGATTGCACGGATATTTGCGTGTTGCACACCGTATCGGGTTTGCGCAATCGCGACTACAGCGTCGAGGTCCCGGCCGATTGCGTCGCCAGCTTCGATCCCCAACAGCACGAGTGGGCCCTGGGGCATATGGAAAAGATCCTCGGGGCGCAAATTACCAATCGCTGAGATGAACCGCGATCGCTACGCGCCCGGCGCGCCCACGCTCTCCGGTGCCAACGCCGATATCTACTTCCGCCGCAGTTGCGATATTCTCGCGGCCGAAGGGCTCGATCCGCTGGTGGCGGTGGAGGTTTTTACTCGGCGGCGGTCTTTACTGTGCGGGATGCGCGAGGCACAGGCGCTATTGCGGCAGGTGCTCGGTGCGCAGGCGGCGGCGTGGAGTCTGGACGAGGGGGATTGGATCGAGCCGCGCGAAGTAGTGTTGCAGATTCGCGCGCCCTATCGGCAGTTCGGGCTCTACGAGACGGCGCTATTGGGGATGCTCAGCAGCGAAACGGGTTGGGCCACGGCGGCGGCGGAGTGCGTAGCAGCGGCGGGGGAGATACCGATTATCAGTTTTGGCGCGCGGCATATCCACCCAGATGTCAGCGCGCGGATGGAATATGCGGCGATCGTCGGGGGGTGTGCAGGTTGTGCGACGCCGGCCGGCGCAGCGCTTGCGGGGCAGGAGGCGACGGGGACCATTCCCCACGCATTGATCCTGTGCATGGGCGATACGCTCAAAGCGGCCGAGGTCTTTGATCGCCATATCGACCCGCAGGTCAACCGCATCGTGCTGGTCGATACTTTCAAAGACGAGGCCGAGGAGAGCCTGCGGCTGGCCGCGGCGCTGGGCGACAAGTTGTGGGGGGTGCGGATCGACACCCCGAGCGAGCGCGGTCGGGTCACGGCCGCGCTGGTTGCCGAAGTGCGCGCCCGGCTCGATCAGGCGGGGCACGGGCAGGTAAAGATCGTGGTCTCCGGTGGTTTGGACGCGCAGCGGATCAACTATTTCCGCGCTGCGGGAGCGCCGGTGGACGCCTTTGGGGTCGGCAGCGCGATCAGCGCCGCCGCGCCGATCGATTTTACCGCCGATATCAAGGAAGTGGATGGAAAGCCCCTGGCCAAGCGGGGGCGCATACCGGGATTGAGCGAGAATTCCCGGCTCAAACCATTGGAACTATAAAGGAGCATGATCATGCGCGTATACGATTTTGGCAGCGGACGCACCGATCCCGGTTCGTTCCCCACCGAGGCGTTGGCCGAGGCCGCCCGCGAGGCGGTGCGCGAAATTGGCCCGGAGCTGTGTCGCTATCCGAGCGATATGGGGCACCAGGGTCTGCGCGAGGTGATGGCCGTGCGCGAGAGCAAACGCGAGGGCATCGAGATCTCCGCCAACCACGTCGCGCTGATGAATGGCTCGATGCAGGCGGTGACGCTGGTTGCCGAGGCGCTGATGGAAGGTCCCGGCGATATTATCGTCGCCGAAGAATTGACCTATTCGGGGACCATCGGTGCCTATAAGGGGCTGGGGGCCGAACTGGTCGGGGTCCCGCTCGACGGGCAGGGTATGCGGGTCGACGCGCTGGCCGATACGCTGGAGGATTTGCATCGCAAGGGGACGCCACCGCGCTTTATCTATACCCTGGCCACCTATCAAAATCCCACTGGCTCGATGATGCCCAAAGCGCGGCGTCTGGAATT
>JAYYUU010000086.1:0-5913 GCA_036343835.1 Candidatus Latescibacterota bacterium
TGGGTCGAGCTGACCTGGTCGGACGACAGGCGCTGGGCGACGGCCTCTATTCCGCGGACTAGGCGGTCGACGCGGTCTAAGACCTGCTCGCGGCGCTCAGACCGGGCGGCGGCGGTGCGGATGCGGACCTGGCCGCGACGCATTGCGCTCAGACCGCCGGTGGATGTAGGTACGACATTAGTCATACCCGGTACTATATAAAGCGCATTTTCCCATGTCAAGCGCTAAATCTCCGCGCCGGGCAGCGCTTCTCCCTTGACGCAGAGGAACGTACGGCTGAGACTAAGGACTCCAACTCCCGTCAAAAACGAGGCTCAATGCTCATTGCACACCCCAAAGGACACTACCATTTTCTCCAGGGCATCGACCCCTATTCCTGTGGGGTCATCGCCGATCCCGGCTATGAAATAGTCCACATCACCCTCGCCCAGGCCCTGCCCTGGTGCGCGGGTTTCGACCGCGTCGAGGCCCATCTAATAGCAGAGGGCCACGACCGCTATGCCCTCTGCGGCATGGAGCTGCGCTCGCCAGCGCCCTTCACCATGCAGGGCTTTATCGATTTTAACCGCCAGTATTGCACCATCTTACAGCAGTGGGACCTCTACGTGGGCGAGCTCAATCCCGTAGCCCGCACCAATGTCGCCCCCGCCCACAACCCGCCGACCGAGCCCGCGCTACACGCCTTCTCTTACGTGATCCCCAACGACCAGCTAAACCGCAAAACGCTGATCGTAGCCGGCGCTGGCGAGTTGCGCGAGGGCGTCCTCGTCGAGGAGGGCATTATCCGCCCCGGCGACACCTCGCCTGAATCGATGCGCAAAAAAGCCACCTATGTCATGCAGGTAATGGGCGAGCGGCTCAGAGGTCTGGGCGGCAGCTGGGACTTGATCGACGCCGTCGACGTCTATACGATCTATCCCCTGGAGGGCATCCTGCAAGACATCCTCCTACCCTCCATCGGCTCCGCCCAACGCCACGGCATCCGCTGGCACTACACCCGTCCGCCGATCGTCGATATCGATTTTGAAATGGATCTCCACGGGATCGTTTCAGCGCGCATACTCTAATCGCTCCAGCCAAAGCACCTGAGCTGCCATTGGCCCTCCGCACACAGCGCGGCGACATAGCCGGGTTCTGGCTCCAGGGTTACCAGTTGCCAGCGCGCGACCTCATCCCGCCCTTCATCCGAGCGCAGCAGCGCCGCCTCATCGCCTAGCGATACCGAAAAAGTATCCAACCCCGCAGTGATGCCGTCGCCCCGCGCCTTGAGATAGGCCTCCTTGCGGGTCCAGATATTGTAAAAGGCCGCCGGGCGATCTGCCTCGCTCAACTCTCCTAGGGCCTCCTGTTCCTCCAGCGAGAAGAAACGCGCGGCGATCCGCTCGTGGGCGACCTTGGGCCGCGGCCATTCCACATCGACGCCGACCTCCCGACCCTGTGCCACCGCGTAGAGCGCCATCTCGTGTGAATGGGACATGTTGAAGAATAGCCCCCCCTCGACCAGGGCGGGCTTGCCGTGCTCGCCATAGGCAAAGGCGACTGCGCCGGGATCCAGGTCGAGATACTGGGCCAGCAGTCGGCGCAGCGTCGCCCGGGCGACGATGAAACGCAGGCGATGTCGCTCGTGGATCAGGCGATCCGCCCGCTTGTGCTCATCGCGACTGAGGCAGGATGCGAGCACGGCGAAATCCGCATTCGCCCCATCCAGCCCAAGGCACCAGACGTGGATCTCGTCGGTGGCCAGCGCGGGCGCTGCAGCGGGTAGTTCCCAGACAGTGGACATGCAGCAAGGATACGCCGATCTCGTCCCCATCGTCAACCGGACCGACGCCGAGTTCAGACCAAAGCGATCGACCACCGCCAGCTGCGGCCCCACGCTGCCCAAGGTAGCCCCGACCAGCGCCACCTTCAGCGCGGGGTGCAACGGGTAGTCGGCAGTGGCGGAGTGGAAAACTACTTCGCCGCGTGAAAAAATATATCCTGGACACCAATCTCTACATAAGGGCGTTCCGCAGCCAGGATGCCGCCGCCGCGCTCGAGCGTTTCTCCGCCTCGTTCACGCCCTGTCGTTATTTGAGTTCAGTGGTATTGCACGAATTACTCGTCGGCGCCAACACCCCGGCCAAAACCCCTCAGATCGAGCGGGAGATCGCCGCTCCATTCAAACGGACGGCGCGGCTGAGAACACCTTCTCATGCGAGTTGGGAACAGAGCGGCACAGCTCTTGCCCGCATGGCGCGGACGGACGGACTCGACCTGAAGAGGGTCCCCAAATTCCTGGTCAATGATGTGATGCTGGCCGCCTCCTGCCGGGAGGCAGGCGTCACTTTGGTTACGGAGAACAGGGCGACTTTAGCCGCATCCGCCGGTTTATCCGCTGCCAGTTTATCGAGCCATGGCCTTGCTGAAATCGCCTTGACGCCGCGTCTCCGCTTGTTCACATTAAGTGAAGTTTCAGATATCGCCACCCATAAAGGAGCTCCGATCCCATGTCCGTATTCACCAGCAAAGACTATCCCGATTACACCTCCGATGGCAAATACAAAGTCATCGGCACCCGCCCCATCCGCCACGATGGCGTCGACAAAGTCACCGGCGCCGCCATCTACGGCGCCGACGTGCGCCTGCCTGGCCTGCTCTACGGCAAAGTCCTGCGCAGCCCGCACCCCCACGCCAAAATCCTCTCGATCGACACCTCCAAAGCCCTCGAGGTCGACGGAGTGCGCGCGGTGGCCACGGCCGACGAGCTGGTCGAAGTCGTCGACCAGCTCTCCAATATCGGCGAGCCCACCGTCAATGTCCGCGAGATCGCCAAAAACTCGCTGGCCTCCGACAAGGTCCTCTACACCGGTCACGCTGTCTGTGCCGTCTGTGCCACCAGCCCGCATATCGCCGAAGAAGCCCTCGACCTGATTGAGGTCGAATACGAGGTGCTCAAACCCGTCGTCGATATTCGCGAGGCGATGCGAGACGACGCGCCGCTATTAGATGAGAACCGCACCACCCGCGCCCTCGGCGAAGACACCGGCAAAAAGAGCAATATCGCCAGCCACAACCAGCACTCGATGGGCGATCTAAATCAGGGTTTTGCCGACGCCGACGCCATAGTTGAGCGCGAATTCCACACCGCCACCATCCACCAGGGCTATATCGAGCCGCACAACACCACCGTCTGGTGGAAAAAGGACGGCACCGTCACCGTCTGGGTCAGCACCCAGGGCCCTTTTGAGATCCGTTCGCAGGTCGCCGAGGTGCTCAACATCCCCGTCTCCAAGGTCAAGGTCATGCCCTGCGAGATCGGCGGTGGCTTCGGCGGCAAATTCCCGATCTATATGGAGCCAGCCGCCGCCATCATGTCGCACAAAACCGGCCAGCCGGTCAAAATGCTGATGAGTCGCACCGAGGTTTTCCAGGCCACCGGCCCGGCGCCCGGTTCCTATATGAAGATCAAGAGGGGCGTCAAAAACGACGGCACCATCACCGCCGCCCACGCCCATATGGCCTACGAGGCCGGAGCCTATCCCGGCTCTGCCGTCGGCGCCGGGGCCAGTTGCATCCTCGCCCCCTATAACATCGCCAATGTCACCATCGACGCCTACGACGTCGTCGTCAACAAACCCAGGTCCTCGGCCTATCGCGCCCCCGGCGCGCCCAATGCCGCCTACGCCTCCGAGAGCGTCATCGACGAGCTGGCCGAGAAGATCGGCATGGACCCGCTGGAGTTGCGGCTAAAAAACGCCTCCAAGGAAGGCACCCGCCGCGCCGATGGCACCGTCTACAAGAAGATCGGCTGTGAAGAGACCGTCCAGGCCGCCGTGGACTCCGAGCACTACAATAGCAAGCTCGAAGGTCCGCATCGCGGGCGCGGCGTCGCCGGAGGGTTCTGGTTTAATGGCGGCGGCATGTCCTCGGCCGCCATCTCGGTCAACGACAATGGCACCATCAACCTCAATGAGGGTTCGGTCGACATCGGCGGCAGCAGGGCCGCGATGGCGATGATCGTCGCCGAGACCCTGGGGCTCGAGTCCGACGATATCAACCCCTCGATCCCCGACACCAGCTCAATCGGCTACACGGGCGGCACCGGCGGCAGCCGGGTCTGCTACGCCACCGGCCACGCCTGCTACAACGCCGCCGAAGACGTCAAAGCCGAGATGTGCAAGCGCGCCGCCCGCCAGCTCGAGGTCGACCAGGACGAGGTCGAATACCAGGACGGCTCGTTCGTCTGCACCTCCGACGCGTCGAAGAAGTTGACCTTCAAGGAGGTCGCCGCCAGCCAGGGCAGCACCGGTGGCCCAATCACCGGCAAGGGCACCATCAACGCCGGCGGCGCCGGCAACGCCTTCGCCGTCCACATCGTCGACGTCGAGGTCGATCCCGACACCGGCAAGGTTGAGGTCCTGCGCTTTACCGCCGTCCAGGATGTCGGCAAGGCCATTCACCCCTCCTATGTCGAGGGCCAGATCCAGGGCGGCGCCGTCCAGGGCATCGGCTGGGCACTGTCAGAGGGCTACTTCTACAACGAAGACGGCCATATGGCCAACCCGACCTTCCTCGACTACCGGATGCCGACGACCTTCGACGTCCCGACGATCGAGACGATATTAGTTGAAGTGCCCAACCCGGCCAGCCCGCATGGCATCCGCGGCGTCGGCGAGGTGCCCCTGGTGCCGCCGATGGCCGCCATCGCCAATGCCGTCTATGCCGCCATCGGCAGCCGCATGGGCGAGTTGCCGATGAGCCCGGACAGAGTCGTCGCCGCAATGCAGGGCGCGCAGTTGTCCGAAGCGGCGGGTTAAGATCTCGATTCTATACGCAAAAAGCTCGGCTGCCTCTCGGTAGCCGGGCTTTTGCTTTGGTTCACACCTTGTTCAATCTATTTTTCACTACCACATTGACGCTCTGCACCTCATGTATTAGCCTTCATCTCACTATGGCCAAACGCATCGACCCCCGCGCCTTTATCGACGCCCTCTTGCCCGTCGTCGACCAGTGCGCCCGCGCCACGCAGATCTTCTACGGCCAGGTCGCCGACATCGGCAAGGCTGCCGATAAAACGCTAATCAGCAACCACGCCCAGGACGCCTCCACCGCCTTTACGGTGCTCGACGGCGCCGTGCAGGACATCCTGCTCGCCGCCGTGCTCCAACACTTCCCCCAGGTGCGCTGCATCGCCGAAGAGCGCACCCCGCTCAAAAAGCACTTCGCCGGCAATACCTCGCCCCATACCGTCATCCTCGACCCCATCGACGGGACCTATCACTTCAAGCGCGGCGACGCCCCCTACCATATCACCATTGGCCTGGCCTGCGATGGCGAAATGCTCGCCTCGATCGTCGCCAGACCCTCTGCAGGCAAGACCTTCACCGCGATCAAGGGCGGGGGCGCTTATGTCCAGATCGGCAAGCGACGCCCTCGCCGGTTGCGTCTGCCCAAAAAGCCGCGCACCAATAAAGCGTTCATCTCCTCCAAAGCCCGGCCCCACCAAGTATTGGCTCGACCCGATTTCGACCCGCGCGAAAACCCGATCGGCGCCGCCTTGGTCCTGACCCAGCTCGCCGAGGGCGAGCTCTGCGCCTATCTGACCCGCCAGGTCGAGATCTACGACGCCGGCCCGCCCTCGCTGATCGCCGAGGAAGCCGGCGCGCGCTGCTATATCGGCGAGGGCCGCCGCCCGGCCTATACCCAGCGCTGCAAATTCGGCTATTTCGTCGCCGCCGCCAACGACGATATCGCCGCCCAACTCTTCGCCATCATCCGCCAGGTCAAACGGAACAAAGACGCATGAGCCACGAAATTAAAGACGTCCTGCCCGTCGTCCACATGCCCTATGGCGACGACCAGCAAATCGACTATGCCACATTGGAAAGGGAAGTAGATTATCTCTTCGCAACCGGCGCCCACGGCTGCTGC
>JAYYUU010000087.1:0-5703 GCA_036343835.1 Candidatus Latescibacterota bacterium
TGTAAGTCCTTTAGTCGCATGGGTGGGGAGATGGTCTATGCAGGAGGAGACAATACGGTCCTGCTGACCAATTTGCTGGCGGCGTTGGCTGGAGATTAGCGTCGACAAACGGCAAGGCGACCTACCCGTACGTTTCGTCGACTAGCTCGCGGTACTGCTCGACAATGGCCTTCGGAACCACTTTCTTCAGCCCCTTGGTGAGCGTCCCAGCGTCCTCACTGAGCGGCTCGGGCAAAAGCGCAACCCGCTGCGGTCGCTGGTAGCCCGGCAGCCCGGCAGCCTGAGCTTCGGAAAGCAGGTCATCGCGGACACGGTCGGCCAAGGAGGGATGCACCCGCAACGCCGCCTCGTCCTCCACCGGAAGCCCCTCAACCCCACTCTTTCTGGCCTCTTCGACGTCCACTGTCACCAACGGCAACGGATAGTCGTGCTGCTGGTCGCCGTAGACCAGCACATGCTCAACCAGCGGCGCCCGCGCAAAAATCCGCTCGAGCATTTCGGGATTTACGAACTCGCCATTGCGCAATTTGAACTGTCGGCCGACCCGGCCGCGAAAGGTGAGAAAGCCCTCGGCGTCGATGCTAAACAAGTCGCCGGTTCGGTACCAGATCTTATCGCCGTCCGCAACCAAGACCTTGTCCGTCTGTTCGGCATCATCAAGGTAGCCGCGCATCACATTGGGACCGCTGGTCCACAACTCCCCCATCCGTTCCCCGCTCGACCGGTATTCGCCGCCGTCTGGATCACCATAGCCCAGCACGGAACCGTCATCGGCCACTATCTTGATCTCCTGCAGCGGTCGACCTACCGTGCCGCTCTTACGTCCGCCCAGGTGGTTGGCGGCAATCAGCGGCGCGCACTCGGTCGTGCCGTAGCCCTCATAGGTGCTAATTTCGAGCACCTCGTGGAAGAAATCCAGCGCTTCGGGATCGGCCTTTGCAGAGCCTACGATCAAGATCTCGAGCTTGGAGCCCACCTTATTGGCGAGTTCGGAGCGGATCTTGGCGATGATCACTCCCCCCAGGGTGGAGAGGAATAGCCTGTCGCTCAAACCGGCGCGACCACGGGCGAGCTTTTGTTTTGCTGCTACCGCACGCTTGACCAGTCGGCCCATGAGTCCGCCGGCGTCGATTTTCTTGCGCACATTGCCGTACACCTTGTCGAGAATCAGCGGCACGGTGAGAAAGCCTTCTGGCTCCGAGAGGCGGATATCGGTTAACACGCGGTCAGGCGAGCGGGCCAAGTCGAGAATCCAGCCCTTGGCTAACGGGTAATAAATGTTCAAGATACCCATCGAGTGATAATCGGGCACCGACTTGAACATCCGGAAGGGTTCGCGCGGGCTGATCGCATCCCAGACCTCCTCGACGTTGGCGACGATATTGGCGTGGGTCTGGATCACCCCCTTCGGCAAGCCCGACGAACCCGATGTGTAGAGGATCTTGGACTCGTCAGACGGTTCGACCTCGACATCTGGCAATTCGCCCCGGCTTCCCAGGAGGTCGTCCCAGGCCAGCACGTCGTCGGCCTCGCCTTCGGTCAGCACCAGTTGCGGTGCACTTTGCAAACGCGTTCGAATCTGCTTGAACCGTTCGCAGCCGCGGCGGTCGACGACAAGCATCTCGACGCCGGAATGATCGATGCTATGAGCTATGACCTCGTCAGGCGACTTGATACACAGAGGCACCGTGCTGACTCCGATGCAGTCTGCGGCGAGAAAGACCAGCAGCGGCTCGCTACCGCCGTCGGTTAGGATCCCCACTCGCTTTCCCTTAACCACCCCACGGCCCCATAATCCTACTGCCAGCTCGTCGCGCCGGTCTTTGAGTTCGGCATAACTCATCGATTCGTAGCGCCACTCTCGGCTGCCCTCAACCGGCCGCAAGACGCGGACGGCCGTCTGCTTTGCACATTCGGCGAAACTTCGGTCGAGCAAATCCCTAAGTGTGCGGCCCATATTCCCATCTCTCAAAGAAACTAAAACTCATTATAACCTGAGGACGTAGCGTACCGGCGCGTTCCCTCTCTTATGAGGTCGCGTGTATGATAGCAGGTTTAGCCGCGGGCGGCAAGAGGGGGCCGCACCGCGAATTGTCGGTAACCCTGGCAGGGCCGGTTCCTTACTTTTTCTCCGGATAATGCTCGGCTCATCCGACAACAAAACACGACCCAAATTAAAGAGAGTAAAGAACTTTCTCGTTAAACGGGCGGCCATGGACAGTAAAAGCGCCATATCTGATGGCAATTGGCTCATAACCTGCAAAATCCCCACGCGCGGATTCCGCTTGCGCCCACCGCGCGTGCGCCGCATCTTCCCCTGCCGTTCCTTGTCCAACTTCCGACAGGCAATCTAATGACCAAGCAACTCGCATGCGCCCTGCTGCTTGTGGCCTGCCCGGCCCTGGCACAGAATCTTCCTCGGGGACCCAGCTACACCGGCAGCATGGGCAGCGTCACTGTCGGCCAGGAGCAATTCTACCGGCTAAGCTTCCGCCCCGAGGTCCCCATCGGTAAATGGGGAGTGGCCCTCGACATCGAGCTCTTCATTGAGGGCGACGGCAATATCAGCGGCCGCGGCTGGGAGTTCGGCTCGGGCACCGAGACCTTCGACTCCTTTCTGCGCAAGATCTATTACGTGCGCTACGGCCGGTCCGACGACCCGGTCTTCCTGAAGGTCGGTGCAATTGACCGCGTCACGCTCGGTTACGGGCTGATTATGGCGGATTATCGCAACACCCTGCAGTATCCCGGCGTCAAGAAGACAGGCCTGCAGTTCCGCCTCGAGGAGATAGGCGGATCGAACTTCGGGATCGAGGGCGTGCTCAACAACGTGCAGGACTTCCAGGAGGGCGGCGCGTTGCTCGGCGTACGCGTCTTCGGCCAGGTCGGCGGCAACCTCGAACTAGGCCTGACCTATGTCACCGACCTCGACCAGTATAGCGGACTGCGCGACGGCGACGACGACGGCGTACCCGACGAGGTCGACGCCTTTCCTGACAACGAAAACCGCGCCCTCGACAACGATGGCGACGGTATACCCGATGAACTAGACAGCGACGACGACAACGACGGTGTCATCGACGTGGACATGCAGAGCGGCTTCAATGCCGAAATCTCCTCGGCCCTGCTCGGGCTCAACGCCGACTTCGGCGACGCCTTCCCCGTCGACCAGCACGTCGACCGCCGCAAGCCCTTCAACAAGGACCAGGTGGGCCGCGACGCCTTCTCGATCCTCGGCCTCGACATCGGCTACCCCTTGGCGCAAGACAAGGCCCTCACCCTCAAGCTCTACGGCCAGCTCGCGTTGCTAGTCGACGACGATGACGCGCTGTCTGACTTCGACGCCCAGCAGCAGGGTGTCTTTCCCGGCAACCGCAAGGCTGAGGGCTTCGGCATCGCAGCGCCCGGCCTGTGGCTCGACGTCGGCCCACTCAACGGCCAGATCGAGTTCCGCCACTTCCGCGACGACTTTGATGCCCGCTACTTCGACGAGATCTACGAACTCGACCGCGCCCGCCTCGACTTGGCTTCAGGCCGCACCCGTTCCAAGGACGCGCGCCTAACACGAGACGAGGACCTCAACGGCGTATTCGGTCGCCTCGGTGCCGCATTGGGCCAGTATCTCTACACATCAGCCTCCTACCAGCATCTGACCGGTCAATACGACACCAAGCGGCAACTGACCAGCTACGCCGAGTTGTCCAACAAACTGCTCCAGCAGATCCCCCGATTCACCCAGGCCCGAGCCTATTACCGCAAGAACAACATCGGCACCAGTCTCAACGAGGACGGTGACGACAATGACGGCTTCCTGGAATCGACCGAGGACACCTTCTACGGCTACGGGTTCGACCTCGAATTAAACGGCGGCGCCGCCGTGCTGTGGGACACCCGCTTCGTATTCGAGCGCGGCCCCGACCAGCGCTTGGTCCGCCGCAAGATCATGACCATCGAAACCATATTCCACTTCTAAGCTAATGCAAATCACCCAAGTCTCCGCCCACTACCTTCGCCTGCCCGAGGTCACCGACAGGTGCGACGGCACCCAGGATACCTGCCTGATCCAGATCGACACCGACGCCGGCGTCACCGGCTGGGGCGAGGTCGATTCGGCCCCCACGGTGGTAAAGGCAATCGTGGAAGCCCCGCTTTCACACCAGATAAGCAACGGCCTGGCCAATGCGCTGATCGGCGCAGACCCACTGGCGATCGACGTCTGCATGGCAACAATGCGTGAAGCCGCCAATTATTACGGCCGCCAGGGGGTCGGCATGCACGCGATGGCCGGGATCAACCTCGCGCTGTGGGATATCGCGGGCAAGGCCCACGACTGCCCCGTATACCAGCTCTTCGGCGGCCCGCACAAGACTAAATTCCGCGCCTATTGCTCGATTCTTTTCGGCGACACGCCGCAAGAGACCGGCGAGCTAGCGCGTCGCTTCGCTGCCGAGGGCTTCACCGCGATAAAATTCGGTTGGGGCCCAATGGGCCAAGACGTAGACACCGATATCGCCCTGGTCACAGAAGCTCGCAGGGGCGCCGGCCCCGAAATCGACGTGCTCGTCGACGCCGGCCAGGTCTGGGACTGGAAAACAGCCCTGGCGCGGGCTGAGCGCTTCGCCGAGCATGACATTTTCTGGCTCGAAGAGCCCCTGCAGCCCGACGACGTAGTCGGCTTCGCCCGCCTCTGCGAACGTAGTCCCGTGCCTATCGCCACCGCCGAAGCCGAATCCCGCTACGAGGATTTCGAGCGGATGCTCGTCGAGGGACTCATCGATTGGGTCCAACCCGACCCTGGCCGGTGCGGTCTCTCTACCATGGTCGAAGTCGGCCGACTCGCCCACCGGCTAAACCGCAAGGTGTGCAACCACTCGTTCAAGAGCGGCATCACCATCGCCGCCTCGCTGCACGGCCTGGCTGCAGTTCCGCACGGCGAGGTCTTCGAATTCTGCATGGCCGACTCGCCCCTGCGCCACGATCTGACCCATGAAAAATTCGAAGTTGTAGATGGATACGTACAGGTACCGAATAGGCCCGGCCTGGGTGTCACAATCAACGAAGAGGTACTAAACAAATACCGGGTCGCGTAGTCCGGCTCTTGCTTGTCGTTCCATTTTTGTAATAATTTCCGCGTCGTGCGCAGGGCCGCCGGGTGGGTCCAGCGAGCGGAGTACTTATCCATACTGCTCTGAAATATGCAGCCAAAGAGCAGTCCTGGAACAGTCAAAGAGTGTAGCAAGAGAATGAGCGAGCGGGCCTATCCGGTGGGCCCTTCACTAGCAACCACATGGTCTTTATGCCACGACAACCCGTCCTCATCGTCGACGGCCACCTTGATCTGGCCTTCAACGCTTTGCACCACCGACGCGACCTCACCCAAGACGTAATGACCCTGCGCGAGTGCGAAGATCCCAAACCGCCCGGCCCCTCACATCCCGATTCCCTTCGCGAGCGCAAGCGCCCCGACAGCCCCTCGCGCGGAACCGTGACCGTCAGCCTACCACAAATGCGCGAGGGCCGCGTCGGCATTGTGCTGTCGACCATTATGTCGCGGGTTCAGTTCCCTACGCCGCAGCTCGACGACGGCATGCGGAACCAACTCGCGTCGCACGCCATCGGCCATTCGCACCTGCACTACTACAAGGCCCTCGAGCGCGAGGGGCAGATCAAGTTTATCCGCGACACCGCCGGACTCGACGCCGC
>JAYYUU010000088.1:0-5156 GCA_036343835.1 Candidatus Latescibacterota bacterium
CGACGCTAAAAGACAAAAAGCCGGCGGCTGGACGCCTGGGTTGGCAGAGCGAGTTTTTGCCCCGTCGTTTGGGATTAGCCGTCGAGGCGGGCTTAGGCAAGGTGCCGGAATGGGTTGCCGTCGATGGTGTCCTCGCCGCTATACAGGAGGTCAAGGACCCCGACGAGATCGAGCTATTGCGCAAGGCGGTGCAGGTGGATCTGGCGGCCTATGCGGCGGCGGCGGAAGCAATTGCTCCGGGCGTCAGCGAGCTGGAGGTGCTGGCGGCGGCGCAACGGGCGGCGCATCTGGCGGCGGGCGAGAAGGTCTTTCACGATGGCGACTATCAGTGCGGCGTGCCGGGTGGTTTTGCGCGGGACCGCAAGATCGAGGTCGGTGAGCTCTACATCATCGACGCCTGGTCGATTTATCGCGGCTACTGGGCGGATTTGTGTAGGACCTTTGCCGTCGGCGAGCCGAGTGAAGTGCAGCAATCGGTTTTCGAGCATATCAAGAGTTTTCACGATCGCGTCGGCGAGTATTTGCAGCCGGGCAAGGACGGCAGCGAGTGCGCGGTGGCGATGGACGCCCATATCCGCGAGCATCCAAAGCTGATGGATGTTGGTTTGGGCCATCACGCCGGGCACAATGTCGGGTTGCGGGCGCACCAGATGCCCGATCTCAACAAGGAGCGCGGCGGCACGCTGCGGGTGGGCAATGTGGTCTCGGTCGAGCCGGGGGCCTATATCCCGGAGGTGCGGGCGGGAGTGCGTTTGGAAAATATGTATCTGATCACCGCGGACGGTCTGGAGAATTTGTCGCCGTATCCGATGGAGCTGGGGGTGCACGGTTAGCGATGGACGATACGCTGGAGTTTGCAGAGGGCCTGGCTTGGCGCGCCGGCGCGTTGATTGCCGCCGAGCGCGAGGGTCAGGGGTTGGATTTGAGTTATAAGGACGGGACCGAGCTATTGACCTCGGCCGACTTGAAGGCGGATGAGCTGATCCGCGGCGAGATTGAAAAGACCTTCCCTACGCACAATATCCTCTCCGAAGAATCCTCGCCCGATTTCGGCGATCCCGCAGTGCTGCGCGGCCCACTGTGGATTGTCGATCCGATCGACGGCACGGTCAACTACGCCTACAACATGCACCAGACGGCCGTGTCGATCGCCTATGCCGAAGAGGGGTTGATGCAGGTCGGGGTGGTGTGCTGTCCGTTTTTCGATGAGACCTTTACGGCGCGGCGCGGCGCAGGGGCCTGGCTCAATGGTCAGCCGATCCGCGTTAGTGAGTGCGGTGAGTTGGCGCGTGCATTGATCGGCACGGGCTTTCCCTACGACGCGGAAGCTCGGGTGGCGCTGGTGGAGCGCTTGCGGCTGGTGCTGGGGCACTGTCGCGATATCCGCCGCGTCGGCTCGGCGGCGGCGGATCTCTGCTGGGTGGCGATGGGTCGGCTCGACGGGTTTTACGAGGCGCTCAAGCCCTGGGACTTTGCGGCGGCGGCGCTTATCGCGCGGGAGGCGGGGGCGCGCATCGGACATCTGGGTCCAGTGGAAGGTGATATACCCGAGGAGCTGTACGGTAAAGACCTGGTGGTGACTGCGCCGGGGATCTACGAGGCGTTGGTCGCACTATTGCGCCCGACCGCGATGAACTGATCAACTATTACTGGAGATTGCCATCATGAAAATCAGCGATGTCAAAGCGTATCCGACCTGGGTTGGCCATCGCAATCAGCTCATCGTCAAGGTCGAGACCGACGAGGGGATCTACGGCTGGGGCGAGTCGGGTTTGTCGGGGCGGGAGCAGGCGGTGGTCGGCGCGGTGATGCACTATCGCGAGTGGCTTATCGGCCGCGATCCGCGCGAGATCGGCCGGCTGTGGCAGGAGATGTATCGCAGCCAATACTTTGAGGGCGGTCGAGTGTTGATGGCGGCGATCTCGGCGATTGATATCGCGCTCTACGACGTGGTGGGCAAGGCGTTGGGCGTGCCGGTGTATCAGTTGTTGGGCGGCAAGCAGCGCGAGTTGGTACCGTGTTTTGCGACGACGGGTGCGCCGGATCTGGAGACGCTGGTCAATAATTGCAAGCTGCTTTTGGACAAGGGCTGGGATGTGATTCGCACGGGGATGGCGAGTCGCAAAAAGCGCGATGACGAGCGCCTTTTCGAGCCGCGCGAAACCATCGGCATCACCGCCGCCTGGCTCGCCGAGTTGCGGCAGGAGATCGGCCCCGATCCGATTCTGGGGATCGACTACCACCACCGGTTGACGGTGGCCGAGAGCGCGTCGTTTTGCCAGAAGATGCCGCCGGGCACGCTGGACTTTTTGGAGGAGCCGATTCGCGACGAGTGTCCCGAGGCGTATGAATCGTTGCGGACGATGACCGATGTGCCCTTTGCCATCGGCGAAGAGTTTGCTAGCAAGTGGCAGTTTCTGCCCTATATCGAGCGGGGGATCACGCAGTTTGTGCGCTTGGATACGTGCAATGTCGGCGGGTTGACCGAGTCGATGAAGGTGGCGAGTCTGGCCGAGTCGCACTATATCGACCTGATGCCGCACAATCCGCTGGGGCCGATCTGCACGGCGGCGACGGTGCATCTGGCGGCGGCGGTGCCCAACTTCGCGTGGTTGGAGCATCGGGTGACGCCGACGGAGGAGGGGAAGTTTATGGACGAGGATTTGTTTCCGCTGCAGTGCGAGTTGGAGGGGTCGATGTTAAAGGTGCCGGAGGGGCCGGGGCTGGGAGTGGAAGTCAATGAGGAGCTGGCGCGGGAGCAGGCGTTTAAGTTTTGGGAGGCGCCGCATTTGCGGCGTCGGGATGGCTCGTATACCAACTGGTAGATCGTTGGGAGTCTCGGGCTGCGATGCGCTGGCTTGGGTGTTGGTCCTAGACCAGCGTAGAGGCGATGAACGGGGTTTCAGTCGGCATAGACGTCGTCCTGGGGTTGGTAGCCGAGGTAGTGATGGGTCGCGTCGATATTCCATCGCATGCCCGCGTTGTCCGACATTCCGTGAACGGTTATGGATCCATCCGGCCAGGTGCTGGCGTCGGCTTCTATCGCGCGTTGAAAAAGCTGGCAGAAGTCGCGGTTGGAAAGCCACATCTGCTCGAACCAACGGTCGGTCTCGCTGCCGGCAGTAGTGCTCTGCTCGTGGAAATGAGAGCCGGTGCCCGAGAGCGTAGCGGGCAGGTTGGCGCCGGGCTGGCACCAGCCGATGCGCACGCAGGCGAAGGTCGTCTTTCCGCTGGCGCGGCGGCCGAGGGCCCGGCAGAGTCGCTCGCCGGCCCATTTGTGGGTGGCGTAGATCGTGGCATCGGCATCATCGGTGCCGGTGTGCCAGCGAGTGCCTACCCCGGGCATGAGTTCGGGGTGCAGATCTGCAGGTCCCAGATTTGCGGATAGCGGCGGATCTTTGTAGCGGCCCATGACGTGGTTGGAGGTAGCGAATACAAAGCGCTCGGCCGTGGGGCTGTCGGCGGTAGCTTGGGCGGTGTGCAGGGTCATGTCGAAGGAGAGATTGGCGTCGTCCCAGGTGTCGTGGGGGAAGGGGGAGCGATAGGCGAAGTGGACCACCGCTTCGACTTCGTCCAGGGGAGTGCGCCAGCGCTGATCATCCCAGTCGGCGAAGTCGCACTCGATGAGGTCGAGATCTACAGGCCGCGCTCCGGCGAGTCGGCGCAATTCTGCCTCTTGCCCCTCATCGGCTTTGCGGCTGTCTAGGCCGACTAGGCGGGGGCAAGCGCTCTGCGCTGCTAGATGGCAGATCAGTTTCCACCCCAAATTGCCCAGCGCTCCAGTAATGGCGACGCTGCGGGTCCGTTCGACCACGGTTAAAAGACCGGGATAAACTTGTGGCAGACGGGCGAGGGCACCTCGACCCGGTGGCCGGTGGGCGTGAGTTTGCCGGTATCGCCGTCGACGGCGAAGGTGAAGATATCGTTGGAGCCGTGATTGCCGGCGATCAGATAGGTGCCGGTTGGGTCGAGGCCGAAGTTGCGCGGACCATTGCCACCGGTGGCTACGATCTCGACGGTTTCGAGTTGGCCGTTGTTGGGGTCGATGGCGTAGACCGCGATCGAGTCGTGGCCGCGGTTGGAGCCGTAGAGGAATTTGCCATTGGGGTGGATGTGGATATCGGCGGTGTGGCTGGTTTCGGCATAACCTTCGGGCAGGGTCGAAATGGCCTGGGTCGCATTGAGCGTGCCGGCATCGGCGTCGTAGTCGAAGACGGTGATGGTATTGCCCATCTCGGTGATGACATAGGCGTATTGGCCGTTGGTGTGAAAGTCGAGGTGGCGCGGTCCACTGCCGGGGTCGACCTTGCCGGGGGTCTGCTCGCTGAGTTTGCCGCTTTGGTGGTCGATGGCGTAGACCTTGATTTTGTCGAGACCGAGATCGGGGGCGAAGGCGTGTTGATTGTTGGGGGTGACAAAGATCGAGTGGGCGTGTGGCTCCTGCTGGCGATTGGGGTCGATGGAGGAGCCTTGGTGTTGGACGAAGTCGCTGGCGGCACCGAGCGAGCCGTCGGCGTTGATCGGCAATATGGCTACGCTGCCGCCGCCGTAGTTGGCGACCAGCACGTGGCAGCCGGTGTGGTCGACGCTGATATGGCAGGGGCCGATGCCGACGGCGGATTCGGTATTGAGGTGGGTCAGGGCGCCGGTCTGCTGGTCGATTTGAAAGGCGGCGACGGCGCCGCCGGGTGTGCCGTTGACTTCGCTGGTTTCGCCGATGGCGTAGAGGTGGCGGCGGTTGGGGGATATTTCGAGAAAGGAGGGACTGTCGACGCCGCCGATGCCGCTTTGGGGGGTGAGGGCGCCGGTGGCCATGTCGAGGCGGTAGACGTGGATGCCGTCTTCGTCGTTGCTGGCGTAGCTGCCGATGTAGACTAGGTAGTCGCTCATGGAGTGGTGCTCCTTTTGGTATTGGTCGGTTGTTGTCGGGTCTAATGTGTACTCATTATGTTGGGCGGAGGCAAGGGTGGTAACGAGGAGCAGAGCGATGGTTAGGGCTGCGTGCGTACAGGCGGGTCGAGGATTTCCCCTTCGCTCATGCCACGCATCGATTGCGCTGCGCGCGCAGCGAGTCTCGCCGACCATCCCTGGTCGGCTTCGGGGGACAGCAAGCCGCTGTGGAGGAACCCTCGACCGGCCCTGCGCTACTTTTGCAG
>JAYYUU010000089.1:0-8652 GCA_036343835.1 Candidatus Latescibacterota bacterium
ACCTACTCGGGCAAGGCCTTCACCTGCCTGATCGACCAGTTGCGCCAGGGCCGTTTCAACGACAGCGAGGACATCGTCTTCGTCCACACCGGCGGCACGCCGCTGCTCTTCGCCTACGGAGAAGCGTTGCTCGCCTGAATCTCAGGGCGCCAAGCCGAGCGGCACCGCCAATGCCTGGAGCCGGGCAGACAATTGATTCTGGTCATCGGCCCCCAATTCCCCGATGGTGTCGGCCAGGAAGCGGAATCCGCCGCGTCGGGCAAAATCCGCAATCTGCGCATAGCTCATTTTGGGCAATTCCCGCAATTGTTCGTCGACCAATTGCACCAAGCGCCGCTCCAGCGTCCGGGGCCGTTGGCGATAGGGCATCCTGCGCAGCAAGAGAATGAGATCGTTGCGCGCCAGGACCCGGTCGCAGACGCCGTAGCCCAGACGCCGGCTGTAGCCGGCAAAGCTATCCAGCCGGTCGAAATCGCCCCCGACCAAGCCCAGCTCTCCCGCCCGCTCAACCACAGCTTCCAGCACCCTGCGCGCAATCAGATGATGGCCCATCGCGGTGGGGTGCAGATACTCGCTAATCAATTCGTCGCCGATGAGTCCGTGGGCTGAATGGGCGGAAAAAGCCCGTTCGACATCGATCAACCAGGCGCCGGGTTCGGCGGCCAGTTGGCGAATGATCTCGTTGAAGGGGGTGCAGGCGCGCAGATGGATCGCGTCGAGGTCGCGCGCCCGTTTAAAAGCGGCCAGCGCAGCCGCGCTATCCCCCGCCGCCCGCCAGGTCAGCCCCGCTGCGAAGTGCAGCGCCGCGTGGTGGGGATAATCCGCGAGCAACCCCTGGGGCGCCGAACCCATGGGTGGATGGGGTGTCTGCGAGCGCAGCGGATGAAACCCCTCCAGATTGGAAACCAGCGTGCACAGGGCAACCGGCACGTCCCTGGCGTGCGCGATCTCCAGTATCCGGCGCAAATTCAGTCGGTAGTTTTCCTCGGTGCGCCGATGCGCCTCGTCGCCCAGATAGACTTAGCGCTGCACCAGGTGCACGCCGAAGGAAGTTGCCACCCGATCGTACCACAGCAGTTGAACCGCGTAGTGCACGACCTCACCGAGCAAGTAATAGATCTTCGACCGCTGCAGCAGCATCTGCAGTCGGATAAAGGACCGCTGGCCACTCAGTCGCACAAAGGGCGTGGCAGCGCCATAGGGCCCGATAAACTCGTTGTGCCCCGCGTAGATGAGCACCAGATCGGGCTGCTGCTCGACAACCTCCTCGATAAAATCGAGCAGCACGAAGGAATTGATCGCGGTGATGCCGCAGTTGACGACCTCGATCCGGCGTCCGGGGTAGGCGTCTTCGAGCATCAACTGCAAAAAGTTCGGGAACGAGGTCTGAGCCGGGTTGGGGAAGCCGAGCAAGGTCGAGGCGCCCAGCGCAAAGACGCGAAAAGCGTCTTCCCCCTTCTTGCGGGCAAAGCGGTCCTGCCCCGGCGCCAACCGCGCGTACTGGTGCGGAAAGAAACGCCGGGCGGCATGGGGGTTGAGTCGGTAAGCGTTGCCCTCGGCGATGAGGAGGTCGTCGTCGGGACCGATGTCCAAAAGCCACAGACCCACCTCGCAAAGCCCCACCAGCAGCAAACCCGCCAGCAGGGTGGCAAAGCGACCTAATAACTGCACCGCACCCCCTTTGACCTCCGAGCCATTTTTGTTTTAGTTCTTTTGTTCATAATACTTTATAGGCCCTAGCGAAAACCGCTAAAGTTCCCAAGGTTCGCCCGCAGCTTTAGCGGTTATGCTAGGGACTATAGCTACAGAATATGGCTGAAATCCCCCCGCAGACCAAAGAGCCCGCAGCCATCACGGTGCGGGGTTTCCTCGTCGGTGCCGTCATGAGCCTGGCCATCGCCATTGGCATTCCCTATGGCAGTATGGTCATCCAGGGCTCGCGCCTGGGGCTGAGTTCGGCGACACCCGCCGCCTTCTTTCTGCTCTTTGTCCTGCTCCTGACCCTGCATCTCCTGCTCGGGGCGCTCAACCGGGCCTGGGCCTTCAGCCGCGGCGAGTTGGTGACGATCTTCATCATGATGGCCGTCGCCACCGCCATCCCCACCCGCGGCGTGGTCGGCATGCTGCTGCCGATGATCACGGGCACCTTCTACTACGCCACCCCCGAAAACGGGTGGACCTACCTCGTCCACCCCTTCCTCTCGGATTGGATGGTGGTCTTTGACCCCATCGCGGTCAAGGCCTTCTACGAGGGCACCGAAGGCTCTTCGGCCATCCCCTGGCACGTCTGGTTGCAACCGCTTTTGCGCTGGTTCGCGTTCTACGCGGCGTTCTACGCGGCACTTATCTCGGCCATCTCCATCCTGCGCCGGCAATGGATCGACAACGAGCGCCTGGTCTTTCCCCTGGCCCAGGTACCCCTGGCCATGATCCAGGATGGGACAAACGAAGAAAAAAAACTTCTCAAACCCTTTTTCCGCAATCCCGTCATGTGGTGCGGCTTCCTGCTGCCCTTTTTCGTCAACAGCGTCAACGCCCTGCATCACTACTTCAACTTCATCGCCTCCATCGTCCCCCAGACCAGCATCGAGATCTTCAACCGCACCGCGACTCTCAATATCCGCATCAACTTCCTGATGTTCGGCTTCGCCTACTTCATCAACTCCAACGTCTCCTTCAGTCTCTGGTTCTTCTACCTGCTCCACGTGGTGCAGGAAAGCCTCTTCACCTATCTCGGGATCTTCAGCCCCGAGGAGTTAGGCCCCTGGACCGGCTCGGGACCGGTCGGCGCGATCATGGGCCACCAGATGATGGGCGCCCTCATCGTTCTGGTCCTCTACGGTCTGTGGACAGCCCGGCCGCATCTGGGCAATGTCCTGCGCAAGGCCTTCTACGGCGACGAGACTATAGACGACTCGCAAGAGATCCTCTCCTACCGGACCTCGGTCTGGCTCTTTTTGGTCGGGGTCGGCAGCATGGGCTACTGGTTGTGGAAGACGGGGATCCCGGCCTGGATCGTGCCCTTCTTCCTATTTTCCTCGGTGGTCATCTTCATCGGTCTGGCCCGCGTCATCGCCGAAGCCGGCCTGCCCACCGTGACCCCCGAGATGGTACCGGCCGGCTTCGTCGTCTCAGGCGTCGGCGTCCCGGCCCTGGGCGCCTCGGGCATGGTCGCCACCGGCTATACCTTCGCCTGGGCCGGGGATCTGCTGGTCTTTATGACCGCCCCCCTGGCCAATGGCCTGCGCCTGGGCCGCGACCTCGAGGGCTCGCGGCGGCCCCTCTTTTGGGCCATTGTCACGGCAATGCTCATCAGCCTGGTGGCCTCCTGCTGGTTCATGCTGCACCTGGCCTACCGCGATGGCGCGCTCAACCTGCACCCGCAGTACTTCACCGGCTTCGCCGCCTATCCCTCCGACTTCGCCGCTCAGAAACTGGCCAATCCCACCGGCCCGAGCCTGGTCGGCTGGCTGTGGACCGGGTTCGGGGCGCTGATCATGGGCGGGTTGATGGCCGCCCGCCACTTCTTCATCTGGTGGCCCTTCCACCCGCTCGGCTTCGCGGTGAGCACCGGCTGGGTCATGAATAGCATCTGGTTCTCGATCTTCTTGGCCTGGATGATCAAGATCATCGCGCTCAAATACGGCGGGCCCCGCACCTATGCCCTGACCCGCCCCTTCTTCATCGGCGTGGTCATCGGCCAATTCGTCGCCGCTGGCCTCTGGCTGGTCGTCGACGGCTTCACCGGCATGGTCGGCAACCAGACCCCCGTATATTAAATAAAAAGAAAGGCACAACAGGAGGCTTATATGCACATATCGCGTACCTTGCTGCTCGCGCTCTTCCTCGCCGGCTGCGGCGAGGAAGGGGACGCCCCGGTGGCCAAAATCGGCGAACAGCCGATCTCCGCGAATCAGTTGCGGTCTTTTGTCGAACGACTCCCCGACGGCCTCAAGAGCAAGCAAAGCGGCGACGCGGCCAGACGCCAGTACTTGCAGTCGCTCATCGATCGCCAATTGATCCTGGCCAAAGCAATCGCACACGGTTTGGATACCCTGCAGGCGGTCGAGCGCTCGGTGCGCGAGGCCGTCGACGCCCGCGTCATCGCCCTCTATCGCTCGCGCTTCCTCACCCCGCGGGCCGCCGTCCCCGAAGAGGATGTGAGGCGGGTCTACGAAGAACAGGGCTACCACCGCGAGCGCAAGCTCAACGCCATCCTGGTCCTGAGCCGCGCCGAGATCGACGAGGTCGCGGCCAAACTCGCCGCCGGCCAGCCCTTCGCCGAGGTCGCCCGCGCCCACTCGCTCGACGACCGCTCGGCCGACAAGGACGGGACCCTGGGCTTTATCGGCCGCGAGGCGGCGCCCGGCCTGCACATTCCGGCCGAGGTCTTCAACTCCTTGCCCACGGGCCAGATCTCGCAACCCCTGCCCGCCGGACGCAGCTGGCACGTGGTGCTCTTCAGCGCAGACCGGCCCACGCCCTACGAGCGCTATCGCCCCCTCATCGAGGAATTGCTCTTCCGCGAGCGCATCGCCGAAGTCGAGGCCGAGAACTTCGAGCTGCTTAGAGAATCCACAGGCACCGCGCTCGACGAGGGGGGCTTCCGCCTGATGCTCGACGCGGCCCAAAGGCACGACACCGAGATCCTGGAACAGAACGATGCGACGCTCTACACTTACGCCGACAAACAAGTCAGCGTATCCGCCGCCTGGCAGGCTTTGAAGCGCATCAACGTCCAGCGCAGCCTCCAGGACAGCGGTCGGGCCCTGGCCTCGCTTGCCCACCTGGTGCTGCGCCCCGTGCTCCTGCGCCATGACGCCTATGCTCGGGGGCTCTACGCAGACCCAGTTATCCTGCACCTGGAACACCGGGCGCGCGAGGGCACCCTGCTGGACGCGGTGCGCAACCGCTTCGCCTCCGTCGACCTGCTAGCCGACGCCGAAGTCTGGGCTTTCTACGACGAACACCCCGACTATTTCTACCACGAGAAGTCGACCGAGGTCAAGGAGCTGCTCATCCGCGACCTGGCCGACGCCATCGAGCTCAGGGACCGGATCGCGGCGGGGGCCTCCTTCGCCGAATTCGCCGACCGCAGCGTGCGGGAAAGAGCCTCAGAGTCTGAGGCCCGCTTCCACTTCCACCCCCGCGACAAGACCATCTACCCCCAACTAGTGCCCGCCATTCTCGGCGCCGAAGAGGGCCGCCTGATGGGACCAGTCAGGGTCCAGGGCGGCTACTCGCTCTTCCGCGTCGTGGGCAAAAATCCCGGCAGCGTCGAAACCTATGAACAGGTGCAGCGCAGAGCGCGGGCCCTCCTGCGGCGAGAGCGCGAAAACCGGGCCCTCGACGACCTGGTTAAGGAACTGCGCCAACAACGCGCCGACCACATCCAGATCGACGAAGACCGGTTGCACCAGGCCCTGCCTGACTCGCTGGTTTCGGGCCCATAAGCGATGCAGGTCGGCCTATTTTTGGCCCTCTTGGCCTTGGGCTGCAGCGGCTCGGGACACGAGCCAGCACAAGTCCTCGACCCCGAGCGCCAGCAGGAGGCGCTCCGCTTGAGCAACCGCGGTTCGCTCTCTTTGCAACAGGGGCGGCCGCACCGGGCCATCGAGGCTTTGCAACGAGCCACCGCGCTCGACTCGTCGCTGAGTTCGGCCCACTTCAACACCGGCCTAGCCCACGCTCGCGTGAGCCCGCACGCCCGGGCCATCTCGGCCTTCGAGCGCGCGCGCGCGCTCGCGCCGCAAAAGCCGCGCTTCCTCTTCGCCCTGGCTTCCTCCCTCCGCTCCCAGCATCGCTACCTGGAAGCTGCCACCTATCTCGAACAAGCGATCGCGCTGGCCCCCGCGCGCGCCGAATATCACTTCAACTTGGGCCAGGTGCTGCGCGCCACCGGCGACTTCGCCGCTGCGCTGACGGCCTTTGAACGCACCCTCAAATGGGCTCCTGACCACATCGAGGCCCGCTACTACCACAGCGACCTCCTCGCCCGCGATCAGCACCTCGACGAAGCGCGGGCGGGTTTCGAACACCTCCTGGCGCAAAGCCCCGACCACGTCCAGGCCCTGCTCGGTTTGGGCAGCCTCCTCCTGCGCCAGAGCGACCCGCAGGCGACAGTCCCCCTCGAACGCGCCGCGCGAATAGAGCCGCACAGCCCCAGCCCCCACTACCTCCTCGCCCAGGCCTACGACCAGATCGGCCAGACCGAGCGGACCCAGCACGCCCGGGAGCGCTTCCAGCGCCTGAGCGCGGCCAAGCGCCACCTCAACCAGGGCAATATCTACATCCGTCGCCGCGAATGGGACCGGGCCGAGACCGAACTGCGCCGCGCGCTCAAAAACGACTCCACCTCGGTCGAGATCCGCCTGCGCCTGGTCTCTGTACACGCGCAGACCAAGCGCCCCGAGGCCGCAGTCCAGCTTTTACAAGAGGCCATTGCGCTCCAACCAGACCACCGCGATGCCCTGCTCGCGCTGGGCGATATCCAGTTGCGGGCAGGGGTCCTGCCCGCCGCCGCGCTCCGCTTCACCCAAGCCCTTGAGCTCGAGCCGAACTCCTTTGCGGCCGCCTACGGCTTGGGCCGAGCCCGCTGGCGGAGCGACGACCTGCAAGGAGCCGTCAGTGCCCTGCGCCGCGCCCTCGCGCTCCAACCCGACCACCGCGACGCCTGCTACGCCCTCGGCCTGGTCTACGTGCGTTTAGAGCGCTACCGCAACGCCCAGGCCTATTTCGCCCGCAGCACCGCCATCGACCCCACCCACGTCGAATCGCACTACGCCCTCGGCCTGATCCACATCCAGCAGGGCCAGCAGGCACTCGCCCGCCAGGCCTTGAACCAAGTGCTCGCCCTCCAGCCCGACCACCAACGCGCCCGCACCAAACTGGCCGAGTTGGCACAAACGCCGTGAAAGCCCGCCTCGGCACCGCGCTCTTACTAGGGCTTTGCTGCAGTTGCCAAGCCCCCGAAAAGGCCGCAAGCGACCGCGTCTACGAGCAGGCCCTAACCCTGATGCGCCAGGGCCGTTTCGCCGAGGCCGAACCCCTCTTCCACCGCGTCCTCGACCTGGCCCCCGACAGCAGCATCGTCCAGGTCCGCCTCGGCGAGGCTCAGATCCGCCAGGGCTTCCGCCACCGCGCTGCCCAGACCTTCGATGCCCTGCCCGCCGCTGTGCGCCAACGACCCGAAGCCCGCGTTCTCGAAGCCCGTCTCCTGGCCTTTGTCGGCTTCGCCCGCGAGGCCGAACTCGCCGTCGACCAGGTCCTCGACCTCTACCCCGCCTCGCTCGAAGCGCGCCTGCTCTTGGCCGAACTCTACCTGCAGGCGGCGGCGACAATGAACCTCGAACGCGCCAGCGCCCTCTGCAGTCAGGCCCTCGAGCGCGAACCTGCCCACCGCGACGCTCTGCACCTCCTCCTCCAGGCCACGCTGCGCCTGGGCCGCTTCGAAGTCGCGCTCGAGCGCAGCCAGGACCTCGTCGCGGCCTACCCCACCGACGCCCGGGCCCACCTTTTGGCCGGGACCGCCGCGCTGTGGGCCGACGACGCGCAGGCCGTGCCCTGGCTACAAAAAGCAGTGGATCTGGCGCTCAACCGACCGAATGAACGCCTCGAAGCGCTGTGGTTGCTCAAGCTGGCCTACGACAAAGGCGGCGGCTATCCCCACAACCTCGATCCGCGCTACCGCTTTCACACCTTCGCCCCTCCCGACAACCCAACCGGCCCGACCTTTGTCGACATCGCACCCCAGGCCGGCGTCGCCAAGAAAGACCGGGGCCGGGGCAGCGCCTGGTTGGACTACGATCTCGACGGCGATCTCGATCTCTTCACCGTCGGCATCCAGGTCGAACACTCGCTCTACCGCAACGACGGGGGTGGCCAATTTGCCGATGTCGCCCGAGAAAAGGGTCTAAGCGATCGGCGGGGGGGTTGGTCGGCGACTGCTGCCGACTACGACAACGATGGCGATCCCGACCTCTTCACCACCCGTAATGCTTGGGATGGCAAATCGCGCAACTCGCTATACAAAAATGACTTAGGGACATTCTCCGACATCGCCTTAGCCTCCGGCCTCGCCGATTCCGCCGACAGTTTCACCGCCACCTGGTTCGACTTCGACCTCGACGGCTATCTGGATTTATACGTGGCCAACGGCGTCAGCGGCAGCGGCGCAGAAAATACTTTATGGCACAACCAGAAAAATGGTACATTCCTTGAAGTAGCAGCACGGGCCGGGGTAGCCGACTCGAGCAAGACCATCGGCACCGCCGCCGGCGACTACGACGGGGACGGGTTGAGCGACCTCTACGCGGTCAATATCGGCGAGGTCAACCGCCTCTATCGCAACCTAGGCGACGGCACTTTCTCGGACGTGGCCGAAGAGACCGGCGTCCTCTTCCCCGTCGAGGGGGGCTACGTGGCCTTTTTCTTAGATATTGACAACGACGGTCAACTCGACGTCTTTGTTTCGACTATGAGCGCTTTTCCAGACGTCCTCAATAGCCTAGTGACCGGTGAGGCCATCGAACCTAACCGGCCCTTCCTCTACCATAATATGGGCGACGGCACCTTTACCGATATCGCGCTGCCCGCCGGCCTGGCCCGCTCCTTCGGCACCATGGGCGCGGGCGTCGGCGACGTCGACAACGA
>JAYYUU010000090.1:0-7401 GCA_036343835.1 Candidatus Latescibacterota bacterium
CGCGCCCGAGTGGCCGGCCAGGCCGATCATCTCGCCTGGCTCGACGATGAAATTGAGGTCGTGGATTACGGGCTTGCCCGGCTCGTAGGCAAAGCTCACCCCGCGAAATTCGACGCGGCCTTCAATCGGCGGCATGGGCGCGGCGTTGGGCGGGTCGTCGACATCGGGTTGGCTGTCTAAAACCTCGAAGACGCGCTCGGCTGAGGTGGCGGCGCGCTGGAAGCGGTGGTTGAGGCGGCAGAGGCTCTCGACGGGTCCGTAGAATTGCCACATATAGCCGGTGAAGGCGACGAATTCGCCCAAGGACATGGCATTGCCCAGGACCTTGTTGCCCCCGACCCACCAGATGATCAGCGTACCCAAAGAGGTCATGAAGGACATCAGTGGGCTGAAGAAACTGCGGGTGCGCGCGGCGCGCAACTCGCCTTCGAGCAGATCCAGGCTGCGGGTTTCGAATTTGTCGACCTCGCGTTGCTCCTGCGCGAAGGCCTTGACGACGCGGACGCCCGGGATCACGTCGGCCAATAGCGCGCTGATCCCGGCCCAGCGCCGCCAGAGTGGCGTGTAGATACGGTGTAGTTTTTTGCCAAAGCGGATGGTCACCAGGACGATCAGCGGGGTCGGCAGGAGCACGTAGGCGGCGAGACTGGCGTTGAGATAGAACAGGATCGAGCAGATGATGAGGATGGTCAGGATATTGCGGATCGTCTCCTGCAACCCGTCGCTCAAGAAGTCCTGCAGGCGGCCCACGTCGTGGGTGACGCTGGCCATGATGCGGCCGGTGTCGCGGTCGTTGTAGAAATTGAGCGAGAGGCGGTGCAGGTGGCGGTAGACCTGGCGGCGCATATCGAAGGTGATCTGCTCGCCGAGGCGGGCCAGGAAATAGGAGCGGATGGCGCCGAGGACATTGCGCGAGACATTGATCAACAACAGCCCGACGACCAGCCAGGCCAGCGCGCCGGAGGGGGAAGTTGGGCCTATTAGCGGCAGCGCGATGGCGTCGAGCGCGCCGTCTGCGGCCGGGGTCATCACGTCGTCGATGAGGGTGCGCAACAACAGTGGCGGCGTCAGGCCGATAAAGGTGCCCACCAGTAGAATCGCCAGGCTGGTGACGGCCAGCGGCCAGTAGGGCACGGAGTAGCTGAGGAAGCGGTTGAGCAATTTGCGGCTTTCGAGACAGCTGGGGCAGATGCCCATGCGGCGGGGAATGACCTGGCCGCAGCGCTCGCAACGCCTTTTGAGATAGGCGCGGTCGAGGCGGCCACGGGTGATTTTTTCGTCGTCGTCGACGGGACGCGCCTGTCGCACGAGTTTTTCCAGCTCGTCGGGCAGGGGCGCGAATTGGGCGGTGAGGGTCTTGGAGAATAGGGCGACGATCTGGCCGGCGGTTTGGGTGCGGACTTTGAGCGCGCCGCTGCCGTAGAGATCCTGGATTTCGAGGCTTTCGACTTCGGCCAAAGGCAGGTCGACTACGTCGGGGGGGCCGCCGCCGTTGGGGCTGTAAGCGAGTAGGCGTTTGTCGGTGGCTATGAGCCAGGCGGGGCCGTAGAGGCCGTCGAGCTTGATGTCGGTGGTGACGGCTAGGCGTACGGGCTCGTCGGGGGGGAGGAGGGCCAGGGCTTCGGGGGGGAGGTCGGAGGTTGGGGTAGGAATGGGGTTGGAGTTAGGGCCGGGATTGAGCATAAAGCTACTATAGGCTAAAAGGTGATACTCTACAAGGAGGGTATCGGGGGGTCTCACGCTTCGGGCCGGGGGTCTGCATCCGGGTATACATTTGGCCGGCCGCGGGCTTGTGGTGGGTCGCGTAAGCGCTGGGCAGAGCACCCTAACGCGCAGCGGGAGTGGGGCGCTGTAGCTTCAGACAATGGCCTTGCTACAATTTAGCCCTGCGGCAGACCCCCGACCCTGCGCTGCGCCGGGAGGACAGATAGGCTCTCGAGGGGTATGGCTAGTGCGGGGGAATGTGCTATTTGCTATGTCTCTTTCATGATCGGGACGTCGAGAGTTTTGCCCAGGTAGGCGGCTATAAAATAATCCGTCGCGAATGGCTCTCCCTCGTCCTTCGCTATAGCGCTGAATCTCTTCCGGTGTTGCCCCTTCGTCTATCGCCGCCTGGCAGCAAGCGGCGCAAATGGCGCGGCTGGCTATCGGGCAATCGCGTTCTGGCAGGCGGCGGATAGCAATGCGGCTCAAGGTCAGTTTGCCAAGTTGTGCTCGTTGGCTTTGAAGGCGTCGGACTCGTAGTAGGCGAGGTCGCGGCCGTCGGTGTTTTGCCACCAGGTGTCGGCGCGTTGGGCTAGTTCGGCGCGTTGGGCTGCGTGGGATGGGTCGGCGGCGATAGAGGTGAGTTCGTGCGGGTCGTTTGCTAAGTCGTACATTTCTTCGCAGGCGTCGTCGCCGTAGTAGCGGGCGTATTTGAAGCGCGGCGTGCGCACCGCGTAGAAGGGGTGGATGCCCCAGTAGGCGGCGTAGTGTTCGAAGAAGATATGCTCGTCTTCTGGGGGCGCGTCGCGGAAGGGTGCGTCGTAGAAGTGGCCGTTGTGGAATTGCGCGGGCAGGTCGATGCCGGCGGCCTGCAGTAGGGTGCCGGGGGCCTGGACGGAAGAGATGAGGTCGTCGACGACGCGGCGCTTGGGCTCGACGCCTTTGGGCAATTTCATCATACAGGGGATGCGATAGAGCTCTTCGTAGGGCAGGGTGCCCTTGAGGCGCATTTTGTGCGCGCCCATCATTTCGCCGTGGTCGGCCAAAAAGAGCACGACGGTGTCGTTCCAGATCCCCAGGCGCTCGTATTCGGCGACGATGCGGCCGAAGTGGGCGTCCGTTTCGGCGATCATGGTGTAGTACTGGGCGAGTTCGGCGTAGGCGCCGTGGTCGCCGTCGACGACGTGCTCGCGCTGGAAGGGGGGTTTGGTTGCGAAGGTCTCCGGGTAGTAGCTGGGGGCCAGGGCGAGATCGTCGGGTGGGAAGCGATCGGCCCAGGTGGGGTCGGTGAAGAAGGGGGGGTGCGGCAGGTTGGTGGAGAAGGTCATAAAGAGCGGCTGGTCGCTGGGTGTGTAGCTCTGGAGGAATGCCACCGCATCGTCGCAGGCGCGATAGTCGCAGCGCAGCGATTTGGGCACGTATTCCAGCCCTTTTTCTTTTGTTTCTTCGTCGTCCATTGGATAGCTGTCGCCGTCGATATCGTAGCCGAGGTCGGCGAGTGGCACGCCGAAGTGGGTCTTGCCGAAGTAGGCGGTCTGGTAGCCGGCGTCTTTAAAGAGGTGGCCGATGGTCTGGTATTTGGCGGTGAGGCGAGCCTGGTGCTGGTGGAAGTCGTAGATGACCATCACGCCGCATTCGTGCGGATAGAGCCCGGTCTGGAAGGCGGCGCGGGCGGGGACGCACTGGCCGTGGCAGGTGTAGGCGCGGGTGAAGTGGACGCCTTCTTTTGCCAGGCGGTTGAGGGTGGGGGTGTGGGCTAGGCGATCGACAAAGCCCATGCGCTGATGTTGCATCTGGTCGCACATCAGGACCAAGACGTGGGGGCGGTCGGTCATGTGAATCCTCTGGTTGGGGTGAATTGGACAAGCCAGTAGAAACCTAAGCAAAGTTGACACGGCGGAGTATATTGCCGATCTCTGGGGCAGAGAGGAGCAGGATCATGGAATACACCGACCAACACCACGTCCATTTCGAGCAGCACGGCTACGCGCGGCTCGGCAGGGTGCTCGACGACGCGGGACTGCCCGAATTACAGCAGCGCATCGACGCGATCATGCTCGGCGAGATCCCCTATCCGGAGATGGATTTTCAGCTTGACGGGGATGATGCCGAATACGCGAAGATGTCCATCGTCTCCCCTGGTCACAAGGGCGCCACGCTACAATACCGCAAGATCATGGGGCTGGAGCAGGACCCCGTCTTCCTCACCTTTATGCAGCACCCGCTCTTCCGCCAGATCACCCGGCGCTATTTCGGCGAGGACGTATCGATATTCCGGGCGATGTTTATGAACAAGCCGGCGCAACAGGGCACCATCCTGCCCTGGCACCAGGACGTGGGGGTCGGCTGGGGGGTGGACAATGACCCGACGGTCACGGTGTGGGCCGCGCTCGATCCGGCGACGGTTGAAAATGGCTGTATGCAGGTCGTGCCCGGCAGCCATAAGCGCGGGGTGATTAGCAAGCGGCATTTCCCATCGAAGGAGCAATTGGCCGAATGTGCGCCGCCCGGGTCGGAGATCGATCTAGAAGCGGAGGCGGGCGAGGTAATTTTGCTCAACAATCTGCTTTTGCATCGCTCGGGGATCAATCCGACGGGTCAGTCGCGCCGCGCCTTTAGCATTGCCTATATGGACGGGGCCTCGCGCTCGGTGCGCACGGGCGAGGGCTATCCGATGATCTTTGGGGAAGGGGCGTTAGTGCCGAGATAACAGGCCGCCCATAGCTGGGGTAGGGTCAACCATACCGTCGGTGCCTATAAAGGCACATTTCCCAACCGAGTGTCTATCGATGAACGTCCTGCCGTATAGAGAGAGGCATGCGGGGCCGAGGCGTTCTTAGCTCGACCACTGCTGCGAGGAAAGGGCATAGCGGGCAACGGCTTCTTCGTCTAATTCCACCCCCAGGCCCGGTCCATCCGGCACGAGCGCATAGCCATCTTTGACCAGCGGTTCCTCGAGCAGGCTGTGCTCGTGGACGAAGTTGCCGCAGAGGTCGGAGCCGAAGGTGCAGTTGGGCGCGGCGGCCGAGGCGTGGAGGCGGAAGGCGTCGAAGATGCCCAAATCGACATTGGAAGCCTGCCAGACGGGGATGTCGGCGCTTTGGGCGACGCGGGCCATGTCGAGGAAGCCCCAGTCGGAGGGCGCGACATTGAAGGCGTCGACGGCCTCCAGATGCACCGCCTCGACGATCTGGCGGGGATTCTGGAAGTGGGGCGCGATGAGGACGCTGGTCTCTTCTTTGAGGCGGCGGTATTCGTTGAGATCGGTTTTGGGAAAGGGATCTTCGAAGACCACGTCGAGCCCGTCGAGGCGACGGGCCAGGTCGAGCGCGTTGTCGAGATTGTAGAAGCGCTCGTTGGGGTCCAGGATCACCCGCAGATCCGGCGCGACCTCCAGCGCGGCGCGGGTCCGGTCTTCCATATTGGCGTCTTCCCACTTGCACTTCATCTTGAGGCCGTGGAAACCCTGCTCGGCGGCGCGTTTGGCCGCCAGCGCGGTATCCTCAACGCCCATCCGCGCAATCCAATAATCGACCAGCACCTCGTCCTGCAGTCGGCCGCCGAAGATGCGGCACAGCGGCCAGTCGATGCTCTTGCCGATCAGGTCAAGGAGGGCGATATGCCAGCCGCCGCCGCCCAAATTGCGCGGTTCGAAAGACTGGAGATTTTTGCCGATGAGGTCGGGTGGGGTTTCCTCGCGGTCACCGAAATACGGCCCGCTCATGCCGAGGCCGGTTAGCCCGGCGTCGGTGTGGATGCGCAACACGTCCTGGCGCCGGGCGGAGAGCGGCTCGGGATAGCTCGGCGTCGCCTCGTCGTATTTGCCCTCGGGCAGGATGCCGGGGAGGAAGGGCACGCAGCAGACGGTGCGCTCGAGCTGGATGATCTGCATGGGTCGGTTCCTTAGTGCAGGGCCTGGTAGAGCTTGCGCTGATAGCTGGTGACCAGCTCGTCTTCGCGCCCGAGCAGGTGGAAGATGGCGACCATCGCCTCCTTGGTCCGTTCGTCACCGGGTATTTTCTCGATGATCTGCAACCACTCCTGCAATGCGGTTTCGTAATCGCTCTCGACGGCGGCGCAGCAGGCGAAGTGATAGCGGGCGTCTTGGTCGTCGGGATTGGCGAGCATTTTTTGGGCGCAGGCGGCGCGGCCTCCGGCCTGCTGGCACTTTTGCGCGAAGCCGATCTGGGTCAGCAATGCATGTGCTGGTTGGTATTCGGGCGTGCCTTGTTCGATGAGATTGACCAGCTCCTGCACCGTCTCGACATGGCCCTGCATCAAGTGAATTTTGGCCAGACCGAGCAGGGCGGGGCCGTCGTTGGGCGTTTCTTCGAGCACCTGTTCGTACTGGCGGGCGGCACCGGCTAAGTCGCCGGAGGCGGCGAGGTCTTCGGCTTCAAAGGCGATGGCTTCGACTTCGGGCAGCGGCGCGTCGGGGACCAGCGGCCGGAGGATGGCTTCGATCTGATCCTTGGGCAGGGCGCCGGTGAATTCCTGAGCCAGCTGGCCGTCCACGACGATTTTGACCGCTGGGATGCCCTGGACCCGAAAGGCCATCGCCAGTTGCTGATTGTCGTCGACGTTGACCTTGGCCAGCGCTATGCCGGGGCCGAGTTCGATGACGACTTCTTCGAGGACGGGGCCTAAGGCTTTGCAGGGTTCGCACCAGGGCGCCCAGAAGTCGACGACGATGACTCGCTCCTGCGAGCTTTTGAGGACGAGTTCTTCGAAGTTTTGTTCGTCGACGTCGAAGATTTGGGCTTGGGGTTGGATTTCCATGGTTCTTCCTGTATTTGTGCGTGTGGACGGTAGGGTCGAGGGGGCACCCCTTCGCTCATTCTCGCCTCGCAATCCTGCGAGGCTCCGAGGGGTGTCTATCCAGCTTTCACTTCCTGTGAAAGCTGGGACACACAGCCGCTACGGTGTGCCCCCTCGACCCTACCTCAGCTTCGAGTGATATATAAAAACCTAGACCATAATATCGGGTGAATATCTATTGGGCGCGACCCCGGCCAGCGACTTCCCATTCTTCGACGACCTCGCCGTTGCGGATGGCGAAGAGGCGATCGTGGAGGTTGGTGGTCATGCCGCCGTGGAGGGGGATGAAGGAGAGGGTTTCGCCGACGGTGAAGGTGTGGTCGGAGGCGGTGGTGTCTAGGTGGCCGTGTTCGACGGACATGCCCTTGAAGAAGACTTCGGGGTGTTCGAGGCAGTAGCCGTGGGGGATCGGGGGGTAGCTGGTAAAGGCCTTCATGCCGGCGTCGACGATGGCCTGGCCGGGTTTGGAGGTACTGACGACGGTGACGACCATGCGCAGGGGGCAGCGGTCTGGGCTGAGGTCTTCGCGTTTGCCCACGCGGGTCATGCCTTCGTAGGCGTAGGAGCCGATGCGGGTTTCGCTACAACCTAGGGACTTGGAGATTTCTTCGGAGCCGGTACCGCCGCCGCTGATCATATGCAGGGGCAAGCCAGCTTGGCTTGTTCTTTCGCGCCCATCGTCTAAGAAGGGGCGTGCCCGTTCGCTGCTGGGGTAGGTCATTACGCCGGGGAACTCCAAACCCGGCAAGCGATCTATTTCCTGCGCCAAGGCGAGCGTGTCGGCGGGAGATTGCGTGCCGACGCGACCGCCGCCAGTGTCCATCTCGACGATGACGCGGATCGTGCAACCGGCGGCGGCAGCAGCCTGTGACAGCCCAG
>JAYYUU010000091.1:0-9361 GCA_036343835.1 Candidatus Latescibacterota bacterium
TGCAATTCGCTGATATAGACGAAGCGATCCTCAAAGACCGTCTCGTGGATCACCGACATCCCCTCGGCCTGGGTCAATAGCACGGCAAAGGGCGGTTGCCAGTCGGTCATAAACCCGGGGTGGACCGTGGTCTCCACCGCAATCGAGCGCAGCGGTTCCCGGCGGAAAAAGCGGATTCCATCACCCTGGACCTCGAAACCGCCGCCGACCCGGCGCAACGCGTTGAGAAAGGTCAGCAGATCCCCCTGGCGCGCGCCGCGCACGAAGATATCGCCGCCGGTGGCCACCGCCGCCGCGCCCAACGAGGCAGCGACCAAGCGGTCGGGCATAATCGCGTGGCCGGTGCCCGCGAGCGAGTCGACGCCCTCGACGATAAAGGTGCGATCGACGTGATAGTCGATAATCGCCCCCATCTTCTGTAGAAAAAGGGCCATATCCACCACCTCCGGCTCGATTGCCGCATTGCGGATAAAGGTCCGCCCGCGGGCCAGGGTCGCGGCCATCAGCAGGTTTTCGGTCGCCGTCACGCTCGGATAGGGCAGGGTGATCTCGGCGCCGTGGAGGTGGTCGGCCTCGATATAGTAGATATCGTCGAGCACTTCCACTCGCGCGCCCATCATCCGATAGCCCTCGAGGTGGAAATCGACCGGCCGCGGACCGATGCGGTCGCCGCCGGCCGCCGGCACCACCGCTCGGCCGTGGCGGTGCAAAAGCGGGGCCAGCATCATCACCGACAATCGATTCTGCACCGCCAGCGCCTCGGGCACTGCGGCCACGGGCATCTCCGGCGTCTCGACGACGAGCGATTTAGCCCCCGTTTCACTGCAATGCGCCCCCAGCGCCTCGCAGATCGCCTTGGTGATCTCGGTGTCGCCGATATCCGGCACATTGGTAAAGATGCACGGCTCGGCCGTCAGCATCGAGGCCGTCAGCAGCTTGCTCATCGAGTTTTTGGCGCCGGCGACTTCGATTTCGCCCCTGAGCGGGGTGGGCCCATCTACGATTAGCGTTTCCATAATGTCCAGAATATAGAAAGAGGGCCGCGGGCAAACAAAAGCGGGGATCCCTGCTGGAATCCCCGCCGCCAAAAACGCTAGTCGCGCGCTCAGCCCTGCGTCGGCTCCAGACCCAGCAAGACCAGCAACCAGGTATTGTGCCAGTAGGCACTGTTGATATAGGGGTTTTTAGCCGTCGGCCAGTTCTTCCAATAGGTCTCGTTGTGCGGAATCCGGTGATACCACTGCACGATCGGAATCGACGGCAACTCCGCCAGCCAGATCTCCATCGCCTGGCGAAAGAGCTTTTGCAGCTCGGGGTCATCCGGCGAGGTCTGCCCCATCTGGTCGACCAGCGCGTCGAACTCGGGATTCGACCAGCGCCAGAAACGCTCGGCGTGGGTGCCGGTGGGCTGGACGAAGCGGCTGTGGTAGAGCCGCAGCGTAAAATACGGGTCGCGCACGCTGCCGCCATTGCCCATCAGAAAGGCCCGCGCCACCCCCTGCGCCATCCGGCTAAACGCGTCGGGCGTCATGCGGAAATCGGCGTCGAAACCCGCCCGCTCGAGCTGGGTGGCCAATACCGGAGCCAGGTCGTTGAAAATATCGAAAATATCGATGACGATCTTGAGCCGCTCGCCGCTTTGGTCCAAAAACCGTCCGCATCCCTGACCCACCCCTTGCGCTCCATAATCGCCGCCGCCTTGGCCGGGTCGTGGACGCCGATCTCGTATTTATCGATCAGATCCTGGATCTGGTCGGTGTATTTGCGCAGCGGCGGGAAGTCGGGCAGCGGCAGATGCGACTTGGTCCCGGCCCCCTGCCAGCCGATGGCCACCAGCTGGTCGCGATCGATGGCGAAGTTGACCGCGCGGCGGACCTCCGGGTCGTCAAAGGGCGGCTCCAAATTATTAAAGCCCAGACACACCGGCCACCAGTCGAGATAGCCGTACGGCAACTCGCGCTCGGTCCAGGTCGAGACATTGGGGTTGGCGTCGAGAATCGACCGGATATTCGGCGGTCGGATATCCAGGCTGGTATCCATGGCGTTGGCGATCAAATTCTGCACCCGCTTGGTCTCCTCCATATGGGTCAGGTAAATGATCCGCTCCACCTTGGGCATCTCGCGGAACCCCACCTTCTGTGCCCACCACTCATCGCGCAAATCCCACACCCGCTGCTCCGGTACCGAAATGGCGATCTCATACGGGCCACTGACCACCGGCCAGCCCTTTTCGATGGCAAAATTGCTAAAGGTCTCGGGATCTTGCCCCTCCCAGATATGCTTGGGCACAATCGGCACGCCATTGTCGAAATTGTGGGTAAAGTAGCTAAAGATAAAACGCGGGTTGGATTTATTGAGCGAGATCCTGGCCGTCAGATCGTCGACGGCGACAGCCTCCTTGACCCAGGTCTTCATATCGGTGGAAAAAGTCAGCTGCGGCGCGTGGTCCTTGAGCGTATTGATCGAAAAGGCCAGGTCGTGCGCCGTCCACGGCTGCCCGTCGCTCCACTCAACCCCCGCGCGAATCTGAATAGTAACTTCGGTATAGTCTTCGTTGTATTGGTGCCCGGTGGCGATCCAGGGAATGATATTCTCCCCCTTGTTATCGTAGGCATTGTAGAAATACAGCGGCTCGTAGAGAAAATTCCACCCCGTATTCGACCGCCCGATCAACAGATACGGATTAAATGTATTGTAATCCTTAATCTGCCCGCTGCAATCCTGCAAGCTCGAACAATCCATAATCAACGTCCGATTCCGCGGCACGCTCTTCTGCCCTCCCCCACAACCGACCAGCAGTGCCCCAACCACCAAACACAATAGCAGTTTTTTCATATCCCCACCTCAATCAAAATGGAATTTTGCCAATAGCATCGAGATACTGAGCGGAGGCCCGTCAGGGGTAGTCCCCAGAGCGGCTTGCTGTCGCGGATTTCACAGGATGGTGAAATCTGAGGATAGCCCTCGGAGGGGACGTGCCACGAGCGTCGACGACCGCGTAGCGCGTAGCGATGCTAGCGCATGAGCGACGGAACTACCCCTGATGGGCCGTCCACCGCCGCTACCGATCGCGCTCCTGAAACACCTCATTCAAATCACTCCCCTCCAACACCGGCGCCTCCCCATACAAAAAACAAGCAACCACCCTTTCTCCCTCGGTGCGATAAAACGGCGGCAGCGCACCACACTTGTCCATCGCCTGCGGACAGCGCAACGCATAACGGCACCCCGTAGCCTGTTCCTCCGCGTCCGGATCGTCCACCACCTTCTCCTCCACCGCCTCCGCGATCCATCCACTCCCCGGCTCGGGCACCGGAATCGAGTGGATCAACTCGCGCGTATAGGGATGCTGCGGATCCTTGATCACCTTCTCGGTATTGCCCGCCTCGGCCACCGCGCCGTGAAAGAGGATGACGATATTCTCGCTGACCTGATAGGCCGTGGTCAGATCGTGGGTGATATAGATAAAGGAAATGCCGAAATCCTGGTAGAGCGTGTGCAGGCCGGAGAGGATCGTCGCCCTGAGCGAGGCATCGACCATCGACACCGGCTCATCGGCGATGATCAGCTTGGGCTTGAGCAAGAGCGCGCGGGCGATGGTGATGCGCTGGCGCTGCCCGCCCGAAAGCTGGTGCGGATAGCGGCCCAGAGTTTCCTCGGGCTGCAAGCCCACAGTGCGCAGCGCCTCCCGGATCTGCTCGTAGGCCTCCGTCTTCGACGCGGCCAGCCCGAACTTCTGGATCGGCGTGATCAGGATGTGGTCGATCTTGTAGAAGGGATTGTAGACCTCGAAGGGATCTTGAAAAATAGCCTGCACATCCTGGCGGAATTGCCGTTGGCTATCCTTTTCCAAACCGCGCACGTCGCAGCCCCGGTAGAGCACCTCGCCGGCACTGGGGTCCAACACGCCCAATAACATCCGCGCGATGGTCGTCTTGCCGCTGCCCGACTCGCCGGCGATGGTGGTGAAGGTCGGGTTGTCGGCGTCGATCGACAGCGAGAAGTCGTCGCAGGCGATGGTCTCAGTGCTTTCGCCGCCGAAGAGTTGGCCGCCGCTGCGGAAGACCTTGCGGATATGGCGCGCCTCAAGAAGCGGGGGCATGTTCGTCCTCCTCGTACAAGAGGCACGACGCCAGCTGATCCTCGGCGACCGTTTTGAGCTGTGGCGCGTCGGTCTTGCAGCGCGCCAACACCTGGGGGCAACGCGGGTGGAACAGGCAGCCCGATGGCGGGTCCAATAGCGATAGCGCCACGCCGGGTATGCCCTTGAACTCGCCCTTGACCTCAAAGGAGGGGATGCTGGAGATCAAGAGCTGGGTATAGGGGTGCTGCGGGTTGTGGAAAATATCCTCGACCCGGCCGACCTCCACCAACTTGCCGCCGTACATGATCCCCACCCGCTCTGCAAACTGCGCCATCAAACCCATGTCGTGACCCACCAAGAGCACCGTGGCGTTGAGCTCGTGCTGCAACTGGCGCAAAGTCTGCATAATCTGCCGCTGCACCACCACATCGAGCGCCGAGGTCGGCTCGTCGGCCAGGATCAACTGCGGGTTGAGCGAGATCGCCTGGGCGATGCAGACCCGCTGTTTCATCCCGCCGCTCAATTCGTGCGGGTAGAGGCGGGTCGCCTCGGATTTAAGCCCAACCTTGCCGAGTAACTCTTCGACCCGCTTAAGCAACTCATCCCGCTCGCCCTCCTCGCCGTGCTCGCGCATCGTCAGCATCAACTGCTCGCCGATCCGCAGCACCGGGTTGAGCGAATTCATCGCACCCTGCGGCACCATAGCCACTCGTTTGAGCCGGGTCTGCCGCACTTCCTCGCGGTTGAGTTTGACCAAGTCGGTGCCGTCGTCTAAAATCGCACTGCCGGCGGCGATAAAGCCGGGCGTCTTGATCATCCGCAATAGCGCCAGGATCAGCGTGGTCTTGCCGCTGCCCGACTCGCCGACCAGCCCAAAGCGCTCGCCCTTGTAGAGCGTCAGGTCGACCCCGTTGACCGCGCGGGCGATGCCGCGCCGGGTCTCGAAGTGGACCTCCATCCCGCGGATATCGAGCAGGACCTCTCTGTCGTTGCCGCGTTCGCTCATACGGCTTTCCGCTGTTTGGGATTGGCCAGTTCGTCTAAGCCCGTGGCGATCATCAGCAGGCCGACGAAGATCAGACCGATAAAGAAGATCGGGATTGCCCACCACCACCACATCCCGCGGATCAGCGCGCTAAAGGTAATCGCCCAGTAGATCGTCATCCCCACCGTCGGGTCGTTCTGCGGCCCCAACCCCAAAGCCTCGAGGCCGATCGAGGAGAGAATCGCCCAGTTGACGGCATTGGTAAAATTGGCCGCCAGATAGGGCAGCAAATTGGGAAAGAGCTCCTTCCAGATGATCTCGCCATCGCCCATGCCATTGAGCTTGGCCATCTGTACGTAGGCCCGCTCGCGCATGGTCAATACCTGGGAGCGGATCGTCCGCGTCGGCCACATCCAGGCCAGCGAGGCCACCACTAAGGCCATGATATTGACGCTGATCTCCTCGCGGATCGTCGAGGCGATCGAGATCAACACCACCAACCCGGGCACTGTCAATAGCGTATCGACCGTACCGCGGATCGCGGTGTCGATCTTGCCGCCCATATACCCGCTGGTGAAGCCCAGAAAAGTGCCCAGGCCCATCCCCACCGTGCCGGCCAATAGGCCGATCCGCATCGTCAGCGGCACGCCCACCACCATCACCGCCAACAGGTCGCGGCCCGCGTCGTCGGTGCCAAAGGGATGTTCCCACGAAGGCTCCTGGCGCGGCGTAGCCGACAGCGGCTGCGCCAGCGTAGTATCGACGAAGATCGGCCCCAACACTCCGAAGAGCAGCACTAATACGATCATGCAGCCGCCCGCCGCCAACATCGGGCTCTCGCGCAAATAGTAGAGGATCAGACCCAGGCGCTGCATATCAATTCTGCCGGCTGTGGGAAATCCGCGGGTCGAGCAGCGGATAGAGGAAGTCCATCAGCATCGTCACCAAACCAATGGATACGATCAAGATCAGCACTACCCCATTAATAACCGTATAGTCGGAGGCCTGAATCGCCTGGAAGAGCACCGTGCCGATCCCCGGATAGGCGAAGATCACCTCGACGATGACCTGCCCGGCCACCACATTGGCCAGCGACAGCCCCAGCGCCGTCAGCTGCGGCAGCATGGCGTTGCGCAAACCGAAGCGAAAGAAGATCGTGCGGTTGCGCAGGCCATTGGCCTCGGCCAGGGTAATATAGTCCTCGCCCGAGGTCGTCACCATCATCCCGCGCATCCCCAGTGCCCAAAAGCCGACCTGCTGCATCACAATCGCCAGCGCCGGTAAAATCGAGTGGTGCAAGACGTCTAAATAAAAGTCGACGCTGGCGATGGCCAGCATCCCCGGCGAATAGCCGCCCGACAGCGGGAAGAGCTTGAGCTTGAGACCCAGGATATAGAGCACGATCAGCCCGAGCAGATAGGGCGGGATCGCCGACATCGTCATCAGCGGCACCGCCATGCCGCGCATGAAGCGCGGGGCCGAGGGCCAGGCCGACAACGCCCCCATCAAGGTGCCCAGGGCAAAGCCGATCAGCACCGAGACGACCAGCAACCCGATGGTCCAGGGGATGGCATTGCCGATCATCTGCCCGACGCGGGCCGGATAGTTGGCCAGCGAATAACCCAGGTCTAAAGTAAAGGCGTCACCGAGGAAGTTGAAATACTGGACGTAGAGCGGCTTGTCGAGACCGAACTTGGCCTGGTAGGCCTTGACCATCGCCTCGATGCCGTCCTGACGCAAACCGCCGCTGGCGGCCAGCTGGCCGAGTTTTTCGCGTATCGGGTCTCGGCCCGTGCCCATGCGCGGCACGAAGAAATTGACGCTGGCGGCCGCCCAGACTACGACGAGGAAGAGCGCGACTCTTTTTACGACGAAATTCCAGGGCATGAGGGTCACACGAGTAAAGTTTGCAGGAGACACAAGTGTCGCGAAAAATGGAATTCATGTCAAATTCGACTATTCCAACCCAGGGACCAGGTCCCGCACCTCATATCCGCGCCCCTGACGCGCGACCAGCAAGCTGTTGGCGGGCAGATTTTCCATGTGCTCCACCGTGCCATCGGGCCATACAATTTCCACGCGGTCGACATATCCCGCATCGCCCAGACCAAAGTAGAGCCGCGTATCGCTGTGCCCCAAATAGCTCGCCGCCCCATTGACCCTGCGCACCTGTGCGCGTCCATCCGCCATCAACCGCACCCGCGCGCCAAGCGCCGCCCGGTTGGCGCCCTGGCCCTCGAGTCGCACCGCCAGCCAGTAGCCCGACGCATAGTCGTTTCGCAGTAGCGTTGGGTGGTCGTCGATATTGGTGATGAGCAGATCGACATCGCCGTCGTTGTCGTAGTCGCCGCTGATAGCCCCCCGGCTCGACTTTTCCACCGCCAGGCCTGACCCGCCCACCACTGCGCCATATGTGCCGTCGCCCGCGTTGGCAAAGAGCTGGTTGCGCTGGTCGTAGCGCCCCCCCGCCGCCGCCTCATCGACTTGCGGATAGACGTGGCCATTGGCCGCGAAGAGATCGAGGTCCCCATCGTTGTCGCAGTCGAAGAAACGCGCGCCCCACCCCAAATAACTCACCGTCGGCGCCGCCAGGCCGCTTTCGGCGGTGGCATCGGCAAAGGTTCCGTCGCCCAAGTTTTTATAGAAAGTATTGGTCTCGCCATAAAAGTTGGTCACGTAGAGGTCCACATCGCCATCGCCGTCCGCATCGCCGGCGTCGACGCCCATCCCCGCCTCGGTCTCGCCATCGCCATTGTAGGCTACCCCCGCCTCGACGGCCACGTCGACAAAGGCGCCGCCCTCATTGCGAAAGAGCACATTGGGCGTCTCGTCATTGGCGACGAAGAGATCGAGATCGCCATCGCCGTCGAAATCCTCGGGCACCACCCCCAGGCCGTAGTAGGCATTCGCCGACGCCACCCCCAAGGCGAGCGTGGCGTCGGCAAAGGTGCCCCCGCCGTCGTTGCGATAGAGCCGATCGCGCCCCCCCTCCATCCCCTGCGGCCCGCCAAAAACCCGCAGTCCACCTAGATAGATGCACGGATCGTCCAGCTCTGGATCATCCAACAACGGCTCGATATCGAAGACCACATAATTGGCCACGTAGAGATCGAGATCGCCGTCGTTGTCGTAGTCGAAAAACGCCGCGCTGGCGCTGAAATCGTCGCCCCCTACCCCCGCCTCCGCTACGGCAAAGGTTCCGTCCCCGCGATTGCGATAAAGGGCGTTAGCCCCGTAATTGGTCGCGTAGAGGTCGCGGTGCCCATCTCCGTCGACATCCCCCACAGCCACCCCCACGCCCCAACTCCGATCTTCGACGCCGGCCACTACTGCAGCGAAGACGCCCTGCCCCTCATTGCGATAAAGCACATTCCCCGGCCCCGCGCCATAGGCCGCATAGGTCGAGCCGTCGACCACATATAAGTCGAGATCCCCGTCGTCGTCATAGTCAAAAAAGGCCGCGCCGCTGCCCGTAGATTCGAGGATAAAGCGCTTGTGCGGCCCCCCATTGACGGTCTTGTGCGCCAGCCCGGCTCGCTCCGTCGCGTCGACGAATAGGGGATCGGCTCGGGCAATCGAGCAGACGAGCAGCAAGGCCATAACTAACATCGCCTAATGGGCGCAGCGAAAGCCGAGGGTATTGCCCCGGATATAGGAGTGCGAATCGCCGGTGTCGGCCAATTTGCCGCACTGCGTTTGTTTGTGCCCGGTAATCCAGGACCCCCCACCCAAAAACTGCACCTTGGTCCCGCCCTGCGTCCACTCCCAGACATTACCCGCCAAGTCCAGCACCCCAAACGCACTGGCCCCGGTCGGAAAAGAGCCCACCGGCGCAGTGCGCACATAGCCATCCTTATCGCCGAAGACATTGGCCCGCCCGATTTCAAAGACATCCCCCCAGGGATACAGCCGACCCTCCTCCCCCTCGCAGGTCCACCGCCACTCTCGATACGTTGGCAACCGCTTGCCCGCCCACTGACAATAGGCCATCGCCCCATGCCACGACACCTCAATAGCCGGATGCCGCGCAAAGCCCTCCTTGGCCGCAAACTCCCCCTCGACCTCTTCGATCAACGCATAACGACTATTCAACTCCATCCGATAAATCCCCTCCACCTTCTCATTGCCCCCCTCGTTGAGAAACGCCGCATACTCCTCATTGGTCACCTCGTACTTATCCATATAAAACCCACTATCCCCCCAGGCGACCGCCACCATCTCCCCCCCCTTAAGCGAATCCACAACCCCCTCCTGCGCCAAAGCCGAAGCAACAAAAACAAACAAACCACCAA